>JAFGDC010000191.1 GCA_016932295.1 candidate division CSSED10-310 bacterium | reverse complement strand
CTTCTCATCGAAAAGCAGAGGATTCCAGGTTCGACCCCGAATGTCCAGTCGTAAGTCCTTGAACAACAACGCTCTGCAGCGAAGATTGCAAGATTCCGGGTACGACCCCATTGGAGAACGACCCCATCGGAACGAGAATCCTGCCTTGTTCCTGTAGCAGACTGTAAGCCATACGCAATGCATCTGTTTTCACAGGGCGGCACAGTGTCTTTCAAAATGATACCGGCACTACGACCTGCAGATAGAATCCGCGCCGGAATCCTTATGTCGAAACCAAAGGGGCGTACCCGGACTGCTTGACAATCGTGACCCCAGTCGATAAGGCCTAAGTGGTTGTCACACAACCGGGAGGCAGGGTTGGATACGCCGCTGGATGGTTCGCGAACCATTTTGGATGAACTGGGACCGCTGCGGGTGTATCTCAAGCGCTACCGGCTGCGGCTGGTCCTGGGCGTCCTCTGCCAGTTGTTCAGCACCGGTCTGGCCATGATCGTACCATGGCTCACTAAAAACGCCATTGACGGCCTGATCAATCACCTGCCTTTCAGCCGGATCAGGGAAATCGCCCTGGCCATACTCGGTGCCAATATCGCCTTGGGCTTGTTTCTGTTCCTCATGCGTTGGTTCATTATCACCACTTCCAGGTTCGCCGAATATGATCTGCGCAACGATCTGTATACGCATCTGGCCGCCCTGCCCCGGGGGTTCTACGATCGGTTCTCCACGGGCGATCTCATGTCGCGGCTCACCAACGATCTCAATGCCGTGCGCATGTTACTCGGCCCGGCCATCCTGCAAAGCTCCAACACCATCTTTTACCTCATCTTCGCCCTCTTCATGCTGATTACCATCGATCCGCTGCTCACCGCCATCGCCATGGCCATACTCCTGGTCTTGCCCTTCGTCGTTTACCGGATCAGCAGGTTGGTTCGCGTCCGCTCCGAACGGGTCCAGGAGGGGTTGGCCGACATCAACACGCATGCCCAGGAAAATCTCAACGGCATGCGGGTGGTCAAATCCTACAATCTCGAGCAAGGCCAGAGTCGGGGCATGGCCGCGCTCAGCGCCCGTTACCGGGATCTGAACCTTGCCCTGGTCCGGGTGCAGGCGTTGTTTTTTCCCTTGATGCTGACCATTTCCGGCATCGCATCCATCCTCGTTCTTTTCTTCGGCGGTCGTTTCGTCATTCTCCGGAGAATCACCATCGGTGAACTGGTGGCCTTCATGAGCTACCTCACGATGCTCACCTGGCCAATGTTCGCCATCGGGTGGGTGATCAGCATGGCGCAACGGGGTGCTGCCTCGATGCGGCGCATCAATGTGATTCTGAGGGAGCAGCCGGTTCCTGAGCCGAATGCTCCGATGGAACCTGATTTCAACGCCGATCCGGTGGTGCGCTTCGAGCACGTGGATTTTCGCTATGCTCCGGATCGACCGCTGGTTCTGAAGGATGTGTCGCTGACGATCAAACGCGGCGAGGTAGTTGCGCTCATGGGCTTGACGGGTGCGGGAAAAAGCACCCTGGCGCACCTGTTGAGCAAGACGTATGCCCCCGACCGAGGTACCGTGTATCTTTTCGGCGCGCCGCTCCAACAGATCGCCACAAGCCGGTTGCGGCGCCATATCGGCATGGTGCCCCAGGAGATCACCCTGTTCTCTGACACCATCCAGGAAAATATCGCCTTCGGAGTCGCGGAGACATCCCGGGATTCCCTCCTGAGCGCCGCGGAGCTGGCCCATTTCGCCCCGGATGTCCAGGATCTTCCCCTGGGGTACGAGACACTTCTTGGCGAGCGCGGCATCAACCTGTCCGGGGGGCAGAAACAGCGGCTGACCCTGGCCAGGGCCATCTTGCCCGATCCGGAACTGCTGATCCTCGACGATCCGTTTTCCTCGGTGGACATCTCCACGGAGGAATCCATTCTGGATCGTTTCGATGCCATCCGCGGCAGCGGCACGCGTACGGTTATCATTATTTCGCATCGAGTCAACACCGCCCGGCGGGCGGATCGTATCATCATGCTGCACGGCGGCACTGTCGTGGAAGACGGCCCTCATCACCGGCTGCGCAAAAGCGGCGGTCTGTACCAGGACATGTATGAACGGCAACAGCTCGAAGAAGAGCTGTCGAGGATGTGATGGGCGGGGCGGTGATGTGACATGAGACACGGGGCGCACATGAGCTTCGAATCCGGCAGGGTGTATGACAGAAAGCTGCTGAGACGCCTTGCGCCGATCGTCACCACCTACCGCCGCCAGTTCATTGTTTCGCTCATCCTGTTGATGATCTTCTCTGTCCTGCGGCTGGCCGGACCATACCTCACCAAGACCGCCATCGACGGGCCTATCGCCGGCGGGGATATCGGGGGTTTGCTGAATATCGCGCTGCTGTACCTGGCCACCATGCTTGGCTCACTTCTGTTTCAATATGCCCAGATCTATATAATGGCGGTTGCCGGTCAGGGTATCATGCTGGACCTGCGTACCCGTCTCTTCGATCATCTCCAGACCCTCCACCTTGCCTATTTCGACCGGAATCCGGTGGGCAAGATCATGACCAGGCTCACCTCCGATATAGAAACCCTGAATGAAATGCTTGCTTCCGGACTGGTCTCCATGCTGGGTGACCTGTTCACCCTGGCCGGCATTCTCATCATGCTGTGTTACCTGAGTCCCATGCTGGCGATCATGACCACCGGCGCTCTGGGTCTGCTGGTCATTCTCACCTTCCTGTTCAAAGCCAGGATGCGGAACGCCTTCCGGCTGGTCCGGCAGGCCATCGCCGCCATTAACATCTACCTGCAGGAAAATATCGCGGGCATGCACGTCATCCAGCTTTTCAATCGCCAGAAACGAAATTTCAACCGGTTTGAAAACTTGAATATGACCCACCTGGAGGCGCACCTGCGCACGGTTCTCTATTTCGGAGTTTTCAGACCCCTGGTGGAATTGATGAACGCTCTCGCCCTGACCTTCATCATCATCGGCGGTGGGCTCCTGGAACCCCGCGGCGCGGTCACCATAGGGGTCCTGGTGGCGTTTATCGAGTACGCGCAACGCATCTTCTATCCAATCCGCGATCTGGCCGACAACTACAATATGCTTCAGGCGGCCATGGCCGGCGCGGAGCGCATCTTCGATATCCTGGACACCAGGCCGGAAATCACCGATGTTCAGGAGCCGGTCCCGCTGGAAATGAAGCCGATGGGGCTGCGATTCGAATCGGTCTGGTTCCATTACCTCCCGGAAGAATGGATTCTGCGCGATGTGAGTTTTTCGGTGCGGCCGGGGGAGAAGATCGCGATCGTGGGCGCCACCGGTGCCGGTAAAACCACTGTCATCAGTCTCCTGATGCGATTCTACGAGGTCACCAGGGGCGCCATCCT
>JAFGDC010000190.1 GCA_016932295.1 candidate division CSSED10-310 bacterium | reverse complement strand
GCGCCGATCCCGGCCCTGGGCGGCGGCGGCATGCTGGCCCTGGTGCTGCTCTTCGGCGCGGCGCTTTTGGGTATCAGGCGGCGCGGGCGGTGATAACCACAACCTGAGACGAGACTGACCGCGGGGGCGCCGGACCGGCGCCCCCGCGGCTGCCTCTGGAGCTGCCGGAGGCCTTGGCTATACCTTTTTAGTACGAACGGTTATTCTAGACATGTCTGGTTTGCAGCCAGGCCGAAACGAAATGTATCTAACGGGATAAAGAAACGACCGGAACAGTTTAAAACCGCGAGGGAAAACTCGCCATGCAGACGAACAGACATCAAATATCGACGCTTATGGTCGCGGCACTCCTGTCGCTTCCATTCAGTGCTGCAGAATCCCTTGGCGGCTTCACGCAAACTGATACCTGGGAAGTGCTTTATGAAAACTTCGACCCGGCCATCATCGATATCAGGTCGATCGCGTTCTTTGAGGGGTTTCTTTTCGCCGGAACCAGGGGAATCCCCGCCAAAATCATGCGGTACGGAATTGATGGGAAGGGAACGTGGGAGATGGTTGTTGATGACGGTTTCGGCGATCCGGAGAACATCGATATCGATGCAATGGCAGTATGGAACGGCTTCCTGTATGCCGGAACCGGCAATCCCAACCAGGTGGAGGGACCGGAAATATGGCGCAGCAGTGACGGAGACACCTGGGAAAAAGTGCTCGATCTGGCGGCTTGGACCGATTGTGGTGAACTATACGGCGGCCTCGAATTCCAGGATAGATTGTATTTCGGAGTGGACGACCATATTTCCGGTGCTGTCATGTGGAGATCCGCAACCGGCGCGATGGGAACCTGGGAAGCCTGCAGTGCAAACGGATTCGGCGATCATCGCAACGGCAGGTTCTACGGTATGTGCGTGTTCGCCGGGCAGTTGTACGTGGGCACCAGCAACTACGAGAGCGGCGCTGAAATCTGGCGCACAGACGACGGGACACAGTGGGAGTGCGTCATGCAGGGCGCCTTCGGGATCGGCGGCGCCTACGAGTGCCTGTTTACCCTGGTGGAGTTTAAAAGCCTGTTGTATGCGGGCGTCGGCGATGTGTATCCGGCCGTGTATCGTTCGATGGACGGCGAAAACTGGGAGCTGGTGGACAATATCGGTTTCGGTGATCCCTCCAACCTTGGAGTGATCGCCATGGGCGTTGCAGGGGACAGCCTCTATGCCATGCTGAGGAACGATACTGAAGGCGCTCAGGCGTGGTACACCATTGATGGAGCGCAATGGCACTGCTCCGCGACCGGAGGCTTCGGGTGTTCGGGTTCGTACATGTGCCCGTACATGACCATGACAGCAGGCAGCCAGATTTACGCAGCCTGCGGGTATGCCGCGATCCTTCGGGCACCAATCCGGCAGCCGGCGGTTCCAGCGTCTTCGTTTACCGGTGTGTGCCTGTGCCTGGCAGTACTGTCCCTGTTGCTGGCCGGAATTACGCGGCAGCGCCGTCATGGTTCTCCGGCCGGGATCGTGAAACCCGGTCGGTAAAGCGACTTCCAGGCCGCCGGCATGGAGTCAAAACAGTCAGCATCGATGTGCAAGGATGGGAAAACGTACATGGAGACAATGAGGACCGAACCGGCAGGACCCATAACGATTGAACCGTTCGATTCGTTCAACCGGACGTTGGTGGACAACACTCACCCGGCATCGTGGAAAAATCCGGTCCCCGCGAAGCGCTACAACCTCGTGGTGATCGGCGCCGGCACTGCCGGATTGATCTGTGCGGCAGGGGCGGCGGGATTGGGCGCAAAGGTGGCGCTGGTGGAACGACACCTGCTCGGCGGCGATTGCCTCAATTTCGGGTGCGTGCCATCCAAAACGCTGCTCGGCGCGGCGGCGGTTGCCGCAGCAATAAGGGATAGTGCCCGCTTCGGAATCAAGGTTCGGGACGTGGAGGTGGATTTCGCCGCCGTCATGGAACGTGTCAGGCAAGTCAGAGCGGCCATCAGCCACCACGACTCGGTGGCCCGCTTCCAGAGGATGGGCATCGACATTTTCCTGGGTGCCGGCCGCTTCCATTCTCCCCGGGAGCTGATGGTCAACGACGTACGGTTGCCCTTCGCGAAGGCGGTCATCGCCACCGGCGCGCGGCCGGTGATTCCTCATATAGAGGGATTGACGGCGGGTAATTGTCTTACCAGCGAGACCGTCTTTTCACTCACTGCGCTGCCGGAACGACTGGCGGTGATCGGCGGCGGTCCGATCGGTTGTGAACTGGCCCAGGCATTCCAACGGCTGGGTAGCCTGGTCACCATCCTGGCAAGGGGACCACGCCTGCTGGGGCGCGAGGATGAGGACGCATCGGCGGTGCTGGAGACACAATTGCGCAGGGAAGGAATTGAGGTGATCCTGGAAACGAAATTCACCAGGATATCCAGACGGGATTCCGGCTATCAGCTTCATTACGAGAACACCGGCGGGACGGGACTCTGTGCAGCGGATGCCATCCTGGCAGGAACCGGCCGCCGGCCTGTTGTCGGAAATCTTGGATTGGAGGCAGCCGGAGTGACGTATTCAACCGAAGCCGGAATCAATGTGGATGACCATTTACGTACCTCCAATCCAGATATATACGCGGCGGGAGACTGCTGTCTCCGGATGAAATTTACGCATGCCGCCGATGCCGCCGCGCGGCTGGTGATCCAGAATGCCCTGTTTATGGGACGAAAGAAATTGAGCGATTGCATCATTCCCCATGCTATCTACACCGATCCTGAAATCGCCCAGGTGGGACTGACCGAGAGGGAGGTGCGAGAACAGGGGATCAATGCAGTTGTACACAAACGGCAATTCAAAGAAGTGGACAGGGCGTTGACTGAGGGACGGCCGGATGGTTTCGTAAAGATCCTGGTCAGGAAGGGCACTGACCGGATCATCGGCGCCACCATCACCGGCGCCCACGCCGGCGAGATGATCAGCGAAGTGACGACGGCCATGGTGGGAGGACTGGGCATGAAAACACTCACCCGGGTGATCCATCCTTACCCGACCAGGGCCGAGGCGATCAAGCATACCGCCGATCAGTACAATAAAGACCGGCTCACGCCGCTGCTGCGTACAGTTTCCAGCACCTGGTTGGGTTGGCGGCGATGATCAGGCATCGGTTCGACTGTTCATGATCCCCCGGGAGGCAGGCACGGCGGCGCTGCCGTTCACGCCATGCCGAGACGCAGCATCATCCGACGGAACTTCAGCAACGGGATTATCGACCAG
>JAFGDC010000189.1 GCA_016932295.1 candidate division CSSED10-310 bacterium | reverse complement strand
GAAGCCGCGATCCTGCAAACGTTCGAGTACCAGGTGTGCGGGATGTGGCGTGCGGAGTACGAATTCATTGAAGAACGGGTCATTGTGCGCCAGTTCGCATCCTGGTATCTGAGTCAGCAGCCGGCTGGCGTAGTGGGCTTTTTTCAGATTGTACTCGGCGATCCGGCGCAGTCCGCGCCTGCCCATGGTGGAAAGGTATATGGAGGCGACCAGGGCGCACAGCGCCTGGTTGGTGCAGATATTGGATGTGGCGCGCTCCCGTCTGATGTGTTGTTCGCGTGTGGACAGAGTCAGTACGAAGCCGCGGCGCCCTTGTGTGTCGATGGTCTGGCCGCAGATGCGACCGGGCATCGCCCGCAGGAATGTGCGGTCGTCCCTGGTAGCGAAGAATCCCGCATAGGGTCCACCAAAACTGACCGGCATGCCGAAGCTCTGCGCTTCACCGACGACGATGTCAGCCCCGCAGTCACCTGGCGGCTTGAGGAGACCCAGAGAAACGGCTTCCGCCACGGCCACGATGCACATGGCACCCGATGGTTCGATCGCTTTCTTGAGTTCGTCCAGGGCTTCGATCCGGCCGATGAAATTAGGATTCTGCACCACGAATGCGGCAGTGTCATCACCAACAAGGTTGCGAAGATCGTTCGGATCGGTGAGACCGTCGCCGAGGGGCAGGGCGTTGATTTCCAACCCCAGGAACCTGGTGTAGGTGCGAATGACGGAGAGGTAGAAGGGATGCAGGGCGCCGGCAACCACCACCTTCGATCTGCCTGTCAGGCGCCTGGCCATGAGGACTGCCTCGGCAAGGGCGGATGCGCCGTCATACATCGATGCATTTGCGACATCCATGCCGGTGAGTTGGCAAATCAGTGTCTGAAACTCGAAAATGGCCTGCAGCGTGCCCTGGCTCACTTCCGGCTGATAGGGGGTATACGCGGTGAGGAATTCGCCACGCTGGGTTAGGTAGGGGATAATGGCGGGAATGACGTGATTGTATGCGCCGCCGCCAATGAAACAGCGCCGGTTGTCGCTGGTGTTGGCATCAGCCAGCGTCCTCATGAGATCCAGCAGCTCCGGTTCGGAAAGCGCTCCCGGCAACTCCAGATCGCCATCGCAGCGAAGGCTGGCCGGTATATCGGCAAACAGCTCATCCACCGAGTCGATGCCGATCCGGTGTGTCATGGCACGGATGTCGCGCGCCGTATGCGGAATATAACGCTTCACTCGCCGGCTTCCTCCGCCACGAACGCACCGTAGGCAACCGCATCCATCAGCTTGTCCAATTCGCCGGGATCGGCCAGTCTCACCTTCACGAGCCAACCGGCGTCATGGGGATCTTGGTTGACCTGTTCCGGTTCGTCGTTGAGTTCCTCATGCACTTCCACCACTTCACCGGAAACCGGGGCATAGATGTCGGACACGGCTTTCACCGACTCCACCGTTCCCAGTGATTCATGCGCCTTCAGCACGGCGCCGACTTCCGGCAGCTCGATAAAGACGATGTCGCCAAGCATTTCCTGGGCATGATGCGTGATGCCGATGGTGCCGATGTCACCGGTCACCTCAATCCATTCATGGTCCTTTGTATACCTGTACTTTTCCGGATACATGTCTACCTCCCTCATCATGGGATGCGCCGGGTTCGTTTACCGAACACCGGCCGTATATTGACGTGTCCGCGGTTGGAGGGCTTCATGCCGACCGCCTCAGAGTTTTGCGCCTTTCGTCTTCTTGTCATAAAACGGCAATGCCACGACCTGGGCACGGATACCCCGTCCGCGAATTTCGATGGTCAATTCAGTGCCTGGTTCCGCGAGGCTCGCCGGGACATACCCCATGGCGATGGCTTTCTTGAGATAGGGCGCATGGGTACCGCTGGTCACTTCCCCTACTTTCGCGCCGTTGTAAGTAATCGCATACCCGTGTCGCGGTATGCCGCGATCCAGTGCCTCCATCCCCACAAGGCGTCGGGTGACTCCCTGGCGTTGTTGCCCGAGGAGGACGGCGCGGCCCAGGAACTCGCCTTTCTCCGTTTTTACCATCCAGTCGAGGCCTGCTTCCAATGGAGTCGTTGTAGCATCGATATCATTACCGTACAGCGGCATAGCCGCTTCCAGCCGCAAGGTGTCCCTGGCGCCCAGTCCGATGGGTGCCACTCCGAAGGCTGCACCATTTTCCAGCAATGCCGCCCAGATTTCCGGACCATGTTCGTTGCTGACGTAGATCTCGTAGCCCCGTTCCCCGGTATATCCGGTGCGGCTCAGGATGATGTCATGACCGAGCAGTACATCGTTGACAAAATGGTAATACCGGAGATCCTTCAACTTCGACTGCACCATCGGACCGAGCAGCCGCAGCGCATCCGGACCCTGTACGGCAATCTGGCAGAGGCGATCGCTGATGTTCTCGCAGGTCACGTTTCCAGGCAGATGGGACATGATCCAGGCGTAGTCCTTGTCGGTGTTGGATGCGTTCACACAGAACATGAAATGGTCTGCCGCCATCTTGTACACAAGAACGTCGTCAACGAACGTTCCCTTGTCTGTCATCAGGCCGGAATACATCACCTGGCCGTCGATGAGTGATGCCGCATCGTTGCAGACCAGGTGCTGGACCGCTGCCAGGGCCCCCGGTCCTCTGAAGTCGATTTCCCCCATATGACTCACATCGAAGAGTCCAACCCGGTTCCGCACGGTATCATGCTCTTCCATAATCGAGGTGAATTGTACCGGCATCAACCAGCCGGCGAACTCCACTATTCTGCCGCCGGCGCTCACATGCGCATCGTAAAGAACTGTTTTCTTGGCCTTCAGGCTGTCCATGCTATCCTCCTCATAATGCGCTGAAAAACTAGCATACCCCTCAATTCTCGTCAAGAAGCCGGGGGTGCCTGCACCGGCGGCAAGACGTCCATGACGCTGTTGGTGAGTGCCGATGTGGAAGCTTTCCGAATTTCCCGCGGAACACCCTTGATCCGCTGTCACATCCTGCCATGCAACTATCGAGCAAACCTGTTGTAAAGGAGGTATACAGAGAAAAGCGAGTTTGCTACACTCGGGATTCACCACGACCCATGGATCACTATCCGGCAGTTTTGTACGCGAGACATCGACGACAGGCGATGAACCGGCACCAAGGAGGCGTGATGTCACTGCACGACAAGGTAATCATGATCATGGTTGAGAAGGAGTACCAAATCCTGGAGGTCTGGTATCCACTCATGCGGTTCCGTGAAGAGGGCGCCAATATCCACGTGGTGGGATCCGGCAGCTCGAATAAATACAAGAGCACCCATGGGTATTCCATCACGGTGAGCGCCAACGCATCTGAAGTCGCCGCCTCGGATTACGATGCAGTGATCGTTCCCGGTGGCTGGGCGCCGGACTACATCCGCCGCCACCAGGATATGGTGACGCTGGTACGAGAGGTGCATGAATATGGCGGGATCGTAGGCACCAGTTCGCATGGCGGTTCCATCCTCGTCTCTTCTGGCCTGGCACAGGGCGCCAGACTCACAAGCTTCAGCTCCATTCGAGACGACCTTGTGTCGGCCGGCGCAATCTGGGTTGATGAACCGGTGGTCGTGCATAATCGAATCGTTACCTGCCAGTCATACAGCGAACTGCCGGAGTTCGTGAAACACATCATCGAGGAAATCAAGAAGACCTGAGTGCCGGCAGAGACGGGCTGTTTCGTCTGCAACCATCATTGACATCTCCATATCATTCAGTTATAGATAGTTAGCTCATTTCAGGCGGGCCATTATCAACCATTTGACCGGCGGATAAATGACGCAGCAGGTGCGAGACAAACGGATCGGGATTGTTTCACGGGGCGATATCTTTCCTCCCCAGCATGGCGCCGCGGCAAAAATCTTCTATACCGCAAAGTACCTCTCGCACTGGGAGCGGGAGGTGTATCTCATCACCGATCGCACACCGGGCTACCATCGTGTGGTTGCAGGCCATTTCGAGGAGTTCTCCTATCCCCGCTGGGTGTCACTCTATCCCACCATGCACCGCTGGTCTCCCCGGCTGCTGCGCCTCCTCGGCGTACCCGCCAATGATCACCTGCTGTTCATGCCTATCTTCGACCTGAACCTATGGGTTCGAACCCTCTATGTGGCTCGCCGTCATCGGTTGGATCTGCTCCAGGCAGAGTTCCCCTGTTATACGGCGCCGGTATTGTTCGCGGCCTTTCCCCTCGGTTTGGCGACCGCGTTGGTGGAGCACAACGTGGAGTATGCCAGGATCATGGAGCGTGACCGCCTGTCGCGGCGGGGCCGGTGGTTCATGCGCCGCAGCGAAAAGTATTTTTGTACCGCGGTGGACCACCTCGTCGCCGTTTCCCGGCAGGATCGAGATCGGCTGGAACGGCTTCTCGGGATAGATGCCGGCCGTGTGGCGGTGATTCCACATGGTGTAGACATGACCCAATACCAGGCGGTGAATGGTGACGCCATCCGGCGGCGCTACCGTCTGGAAGGCACCACGGTGTTGATCTATCATGCCAATTTCCAGTATCCCCCCAATGTGGAGGCAGTCAAGCTCCTTGCCCGTCAGATAATGCCGTTGGCGCGGCAACGGGGACTCACGGTCAAGGCGCTGGTGGTGGGCCTGGATCCGCCGCGGCGATACAGGGACCGCGACATCATCTTCACCGGGGTGGTGGACGACCTTCCAGAGCACATCGCCGCCGCCGATATCGCCGTGGTTCCCCTGCGCAAAGGCGGCGGCACCAGGCTCAAAATCCTGGAGTACTTCGCCGCCGGTATCCCCGTCGTATCGACGCTGAAAGGAGCCGAGGGAATCACCGCGAGAGACGGTGAGGAAATCATCCTGGCCGACTCGGCGGAAGACATGGTGAGCGCTATCTCCGCATTGATCGAGTCACCGGAAACGGCACGGCGGATCGGTGTCAACGGTCGTCGGTTTACCGAACAATTCGACTGGTTGAGGATCTGTGAAGACTATGCCAGGCTTTTCGACGGGCGGGAAACGTGAGTATCACCGCGGAACGCTTGGCGGCCTGGGCCAGGGGAGAGCCGGCCGCGCCGGTCCGCATCGAACTGCATGTCACCAATCGATGCAATCTGCGCTGCCTGTTCTGCTGGCAAATACATGCCGACCGCGGCCTGGCTCCGGCCGAGATACACCATGACAAGGCGGTTGAAATAGTGGAGGATGCCGGGCGTATTGGCGTGCGGGAGTGGATCATCTCGGGCGGCGGAGAACCGCTGGTGCGGAAGAAAACGGTGGCGGAGGTCTTCAGGCGCATCAAACGACACGAGATGTGGGGGCAGTTGACTACCAACGGCGTTCTCTTCACTCCGGATCTCATACAGGAGATGGTCGATCTGGGTTGGGATCAGGTTCAGTTCAGCATCGATGCCCCGGATGCCGCCACCCACAACTTCCTGCGTAATGGTCCCGATGCCTTCGAAAAAGCGACCCGACACCTCGAACTGTTCAGCAACGAGAAAGCGCGCCGTGGTGCAACCGCACCCTACATCGGCATTAATTGCATCCTTACCAACCGCATCCATCGCCGGTTGCCGGAAATGATTTCCCTGGCTCATGACATCGGCTGTCAACTGGTTTTTTTCGAGCCCATCTACTCCGGTTATCTCAGCGACGTGACCCTGGATATTCCACGGGATGAACGCCCCGCCATGCAGGAATCCATAGAAGAGGCGCTGCACCTTGCGGACAGGCTTGGCATCGCCACCAATATCGCCAATTTCCGGGAGACCGGCCTGGTGGAAAAAAACGATTTCCATTCGGTGGTCCTCGGCAGGGTGGCTGACTTCAGCGCGACCTTTCTCAACGCCCCTTGCTTTCAACCCTGGTATCTCATGGGAATAAAAGGGAATGGGCTGGCTGGTTGCTGCTCCACCTTCACCACTGGTGAGTTCATTCATGACAAAAGCCTTGAGGAAATCTGGTTCGGTGAGGTGTTCAACAAGACCCGGAGGGATATGATCAGGCGCTGTCTGCCTGAGTGCTGCGCCAAGTGCAGTGTGGTAGTGGTGCTGGATAACGAAAAACTCAGGCGGGAGGTATGGGAGTTGATGGAGGCTGACAGGAAAGCGCCGGCACCGTCCGAAGATGATGTGGTGGAAGTGGAGTCGGAACGCCCGGTGGATGAGACGAACAGTAAATTCATGGCGGCGGAAGTCAGGCGTTTGGATGCGCAACTGGTCAGACTCGAGGCGGTGTTAGGGGAGCGTAAACGGGTGCTGGCCCAGCGTGGCGCTGAACACCAGGTCATGGAGAATCTGCGTGCAGGGTGGCTGTACAAGTTGTACCGACTGCTGAAAGGGTTTTGAATTGGAGCCCCGGATCGATCGTCTCGTGTCCTGGGCGCGGGGGCACCCGGCACCGCCCGTGGTCGTGGAATGCCATCTGACGAATCACTGCAATCTCGCCTGCCGTTTTTGCTGGTTGCGGATCGCCGATCCATCGACGTTCAAGGATGAATTGCCCGATTCCAGGTTCCTTGAGCTGGTTGAGGAGTCCGCTCGCCTGGGTGCCCTGGAATGGCGCATCATCGGTGGGGGCGAGCCGCTCGTGCGTCGCGCCACCGCGCTTGCCATGATGAAGCAGATCAAGCATCTCAATATGCAGGGTATGCTCACCACCAACGGCATGCTGCTGGATGACGAGTTCATCGACCAGATGATCGCGGATGGATGGAATACGGTAACCTTCAGCATCGATGGACCGGATGCATCGATCCATGATGGACTGAGGGGCAGAGAAGGCGCCTTCGCCGCCGCGTACCGGGCACTCATCAGGCTGCGCGACCGCAAGACAGCCTCCCGTTCGCCGTACCCCGAGGTTCGGTTCCACACGGTACTCTGCAGAGAAAACTTCCGGCACCTGGACCGCCTGGTCGATCTTGCGGCGGAGGTGAACTGCGCGCAGGTTCTTCTGCAACCCATGACGATCTATGCGGAATCGATGCGCTGCCTCGCCCTCACCAGGGAGGATGAACAGTGGCTGCAGGAAGCACTGGATGATCTGACTCGCAGAGCTGCGGCGGCAGGAGTATGGACGAATTTTGAATCGATGCGTGAAACCGACCTGGTGGAGAAGACAACCGCCATGGATGAGGTGATCCGCCAAGACCTCGAGAGAGTGGATGATGCTGAACCGTTTCTCTCTATACCCTGCTACGAACCATGGTACCTGTTGTTGATAAGGCCTGATGGACTGGTCACTCCCTGCAATAAATTCGACTACGCCGGCGCCGACGGGAGTGTGAACTCCCTGGAGGAAATCTGGTACGGTGATTTTTTTCAGCACGTACGGGAAACGCTTATGAAGGGGAACCTCCTCCCCATCTGTTCGACCTGCTGCGTGGGTGGTGTTCTTGAAAATCGCCGCGTTCGGGAACTCCTGCGCGAGGCTGTTTCAGAATCGAAGGGTGCCGAATCATCGGGCGGGGATCGTGCCGTTCCGGCCAAGGGAAGCATGCGGTGGTGGTTCGGGAAGGGCTTGTGGAATAATGTATGGAATGGGGTATGGAAGGGATTCATGAAGGGGCACCAGTCGGTCGGTTCACGGGATCGTGGCGGCAGGGACCGAAGATGAGGATCACATCGCTTTACCTGGGGTCGCTTTCAGTCAAGGGAAGGGTAACCTGTGTAAAACAAAAACTTCTTGACACTCTTGGAAGGTTTTTGCTATGCAGGAGATGATATGCGGATATCCAGAAGCAATACGATGGTTTCGAACATGAGCTTCGATGTGGAGCGAGGGGGCGCCTGATGACCAAAGAAGATATTGTCATTCGCGTATGGAACCGTCTCGATCACTTCAATAAAAAAGAATCAGCCGAGATTGTCGACGCCCTGCTGGATACGATGAAAACGGTGTTGGCAAACGGGGAAAAGTTGAAGTTCGGCGGGTTCGGTGTGTTTGAGGTGAAGCGAAGAAAACCGCGCATCGGTCGCAATCCCAAGACCGGAGAAGAGGCGCAGATAAAGGAAGGACAGACCATCAAGTTCAAACCCGGCAAACCCTTCAAGACCGCCATAGCCGAATCATAGCAGCGCAATCGGTCCGGGATTCTTGGGAGTCGTGTGCCGCACGCTTGGCAGCGGCGTCCGTTTTATGACCGGACCAAGGCATTGAGCGGTCGGTTTCTCCCCCTCTTTCGGGGTCGTTGCCCCATATCAATTACCTCATGGGTCAGACTCACAAACCGGCACACAGAACAGGCATCACTCGTCGGGATTCAGGGTTCGATTGTCGGTGGTTGCCGCCAGTCCTCCCGCAGACGCGCGGCAATGCATTCCGCCGCGGCATCGTTGCCGGTTTCATTCCAGTGGCCGTCATCGGGGAAATATAGCATGTGTCCTGTCAGGGCCAGCCGTTGCAGGTGGGGTGTCAGGTCGAGCATGGGAATGCCTCGATCGGCGCAGATGGCCGTCAGGCGGGCGTTGGGCAAGGCCGGATCAAACTGCTCCGAGGTAAGGGCTGGATAGTCGTTGCGGCATGCCCGCCATGCTTCTTCATGAACCTGGATACGATCCGGGACGGCGACTATTAATAGCTCGGCGTGATCGGCCGCGCATTCTCCGGCTAAAACTCCAAGCACATCACTCGTGACCTTCCAGGCCTCCTCCCAGGCTGGGACGGCGGTGCGATTGAAAACCTGGAAATCCCTGGGCAGTCCGGTGGAATCAGTCCTGGCGCGATGAAGCCGCAGCGCCTGCAACCTGCTGTTCAGAAGCCGGGCAAGGTGGCTGACATCGAGCAGTCCGGAGACCCACCCGCCGGGAAGGTCTGGTGCAATGCCGGGAGAGCCGGTGGACCATGACACTGCCCGATGATCCACAACACGAAGGAAGGGTTTGTCCCGCTTCGGATCGAGATCGGGGTGATTGTTCAGGACATCGTTGCCGAGGAAGAAGCAGAGAATCACCACATCAGGATTGTACTTACGGGCGTGATCGCGGTAGACAAGCAGTTCGCCGGCCGTGCCGGCGCCTGCCACACCGAAATCCAGCACTTCCCAGGCAGTCTCTCCGGAGTGGTTCAGGATCGCTTCGAGACGCCGAGTGCATTTTTGTTCCAGAGGAACCTGGATAGCTTCCACAAAAGAATCACCCAGCACTGCCACGCGTCGCACTCCGGGTATTCGTACCGGGGTGTGCGGGACATCGATGAAACCCTCCATATTGGATTGATGGTGGACGAGAGAGCCTTGCCCCCAGGCATCGATCGCACTACCCGGGAGATGACTCAAACCCAGTGGCGCCATCCGCGCCCAAGGCGAATGGCGGGGTTGCGGCGCCATCAGCCGTACCACGCCTTCCACCATGAGTATCGACGCCAGCAGGGCGATGCAGGCAATCAGTATTCTTCGTGCCATCGATGAATCCTCGAACCGGACGGGTGCTCCGCCGGTATACGTTGCCGTGAACATGCCGTAGCTGTTCCACTATACATGTCATGCCCGTGAGGTCGCCAGGCAGTTCCAATTCCACACTTTGGTTTCGATATAGGCCCGCGGTGTTCAAGTGGTGAGAAGAGGTTGCCTGACGACGCAAGCCGTTGCGTGCCTCCAGCAGCGGTGCTGTACGTGGACGAATCAGGCCGCACCCAGGGCGCATGTGATCACTCCGACGCGTAGCCCCGGCACATAAAGTCTGTCAGTTCACTCCCGCATGCAGTCACCACCTCCCGTCTCCCCACCGCGTCTTGTCATGTTCGAGTAACGCCAGCAGTGCATCCTTTGTCTCCGTGGCCGTTGTGGAAGATTGAAAGCCAACGCATCACGACGAACATTACAAGATTCCGGGTACGACCCCATTGGAAAGAGTTACGCCTGGTTCCTGTAGTAGACTGTGAGCCATACGCACTGCATCTGTGTTCACAGGGCGACACAGTGTCTTTCAACCTGATCCCGGCACTACCACCGGCAGACAGAATCCGAGCCGGAATCCTTATGTCGAAACGAAAGAATTCCACATGGATCGCTTCAGACCTCGTGACTTGTCCGGTGGGAACCAGGGATCGCCAGCCGCCTGTTGACGCAGTGGGTCAAACTGTAATATTGCATGGAGCGGATGCCGGTCGGGATTCCGCCATGCGATTGACTGTGGCTGCTCGATCGGGGCGACTGGTGAAAGAGCGGTTTCATGTCCTCAGGAAAAACGGTTACGATTCCCGCCACCAGGGGTGACCCGGGGGTGGAGTGACCGTGACTGAGCCTCGCACGGTTCAGCGGGGATTGCCTCACCGCTCCGTTTGTGGCAGATTGAAGATCCTTCGCCACGGGGGGAAAAGATCGATGGAAGCTTTTGAGACGATCGTGCTCAGCTTCAAGGATCATATTGCACGACTCACCTTGAACCGGAGCGAAGTTCGCAATGCCTTCAATGACAAGATGGTGCATGAGCTGCGACTGGCGCTCGGGATCTGCGCCGCTGAGGGCGAAGCAAGGATCCTGGTGTTGACCGGCGCGGATCCGGCGTTCTGTGCCGGCGCTGATTATGCATGGATGCAAAAAATGGTCGACTTCGATCAGGTGGAAAATGTTCGTGATGCCGCTGCGCTGGCTGCTCTGTTCGAGCATGTCAGTCGTTTCCCCAAGCCCACGATCGCGCGTGTCAACGGTCATGCCATGGGCGGAGGACTTGGTCTGGCCGCGGCCTGTGACCTGGTGGTGGCATCGGAAGATGCGCAGTTCGGTTTTCCGGAGGTTCGCCTTGGATTGGTACCGGCGACCATAAGTCCCTATGTAATGGAGCGTATGGGTGCCGCAGCCTGCCGGCGGTACTTCCTGACCGGTGAGCGTTTCCCGGCCGTCAAGGCATTCCAGATGGGATTGGTGGATGAGCTGGCACCTGCGAAAGAACTCGATGCCGCCGTGGCCAAACTGACCGAACACCTGCTGCATGGAGGAAGTCGGGCGCAGTCTGCGTGCAAAGAGTTGATCCGGAGGGTGCGGGGTGAGGATCTGGAAAGGGTGAACGAGTATACCGCTGGATTGATAGCCCGGCTGCGGGTCGGCGCGGAGGGTCAGGAAGGGTTGCGGGCGGCATTGGCCAGGCGCCGCCCGGCCTGGCGGGAGGAATAATGTTCAAAAAAATATTGATCGCCAACCGTGGAGAGATTGCGCTGCGGATTTTGCGCACCTGTCGCGCCAATGGTATCGGAACGGTCGCGGTGTATTCGAGCGCCGATGCGGATTCGCCGCACCTGGCGCTGGCGGATGAAACCGTGTGCATCGGCGGCGCTCCTGCCGGCAAGAGCTATCTCAACATGGATGCCATTCTGCAGGCGGCGATGCAATATGAATGTCAGGCGGTGCATCCGGGGTATGGCTTCCTGGCCGAGAACGAACTGTTCGCCAGGCGCTGCGAGCAGCAGAAAACCACCTTCATTGGCCCCCCGCCACAGGCGATTGCGTTGATGGGCGACAAGGTGGCGGCCCGACGCGCCATGCGCAAGGCGGGCATCGACCCGGTACCGGGTTCTTATTACAGCATTGCCGCGGTGGAACATGCCATCGAGGAGGCAGACCGGATCGGGTATCCGGTCATGCTCAAGGCGCGGGCCGGGGGCGGCGGCAAGGGTATGCGCCGCTGCGAGGGAGAAGCACAGCTTCGCGAGATGTTCCCCCAGGCCATGATGGAAGCAGAAAAAGCCTTCGGCGATAATGGAATGTACCTTGAGAAATGTATCGACAACGGACGTCACATCGAGTTTCAGATCCTGGTGGATGCATTCGGCAACGCCATTCACCTCGGTGAACGTGAGTGCTCGGTACAGCGCAGTCATCAGAAGCTGGTGGAGGAGTCGCCTTCACCGGCCATCAACACGACGATTCGTGAGCACATCGGAGACCGGGTCAAACAGGCAGTGGTGGAGATCGGTTACCGTAACGCCGGAACGATGGAATTCATCATGGATGCAGATGGACACCTGTATTTCATGGAGATGAACACCCGGCTGCAGGTGGAGCATCCGGTCACGGAGATGCTGACAGGAATGGATTTGGTGAAAGAACAGATCCTGATCGCCGCTAACCACAGGCTGTCTTACCGGCAGGAAGAAGTGTGTTTTTCCGGGCACGCACTGGAATGCCGGATCAACGCGGAGGACCCGTTCAACGGTTTCATGGGCTCTCCCGGTGTCATCAGCGTGTTTGAGCCGCCGCCGTTGGATGAGACGGTGCGTCTGGACACGCATGCCGAGGCCGGAGTCTCCATTCCGCCATTCTATGATTCGATGATCGGCAAGCTCGTGGTGCGCGGCGCCGATCGTGATAGCGCCATACAACGTATGAGAACGGCGCTGCGATCTTTGCGTATCGAGGGAATCAAGACGACTATCCCGCTTCATCTTCTCATCCTCGAGTCGGCCGCGTTCGCCGGCGGCGCTTATACGACCGCGCTGGTGCCTGAATTGCTGGCCGCTCGCAGGGGAGGCTTCTGATGTCACGTGTCATTCTCGAACCCATCGGTCGGCCGTTGCCGAACATTCTGGCTGAACATGAATACCTTCTGAACAGAGACAGGATGACCGGTCTTGACGCGGCGATCTGCCGGCAGCGGGACGAGATCAGGGAAGGGTGGGGGCGCATATACCACGACCGGGTGCACAGGAAGGGTAAACTGACCGCCTGGGAACGCATAGAACTGCTCAAGGATCCAGGCACCCGCGTGTTTCCCATTGGCACTTTTGTCAATCACGGCCTGGTGTTCGGCGAACCACCGCGGCCGTCTCCCAATGCCGGCGTCATCACCGCATTCGTTCGCGTCAATGATCGATATGTCACGGTCATCGCCAATGACAATACGGTGGCCTCCGGTTCCTGGTGGCCGAGAACGCCCGAGAAGATTGAGCGAGCGCAGGAGATTGCGCTCCGACTCCGGCTGCCGGTGATTTACATGGTGGATTGCAGCGGTCTCATGCTGCCGGAACAAAGCCGGACGTTTCCGGGGAAAACCGGCGCCGGGAAGATCTTTAAAATGAACAGTCTGCTCAGCGCAGCGCAGGTCCCACAACTCGCCGGCGTCTTCGGCGACTGCATTGCCGGCGGCGGGTATATGCCGATCATCAGCGACAAGGTCTACATGACCGAGAATGCCTACATGGTGATCGCCGGGGCGGCCCTGATCAAGGGTGGCAAGGGGCAGAACATCACCTCGCTTGACATCGGCGGAGCGGATATTCACGTGCATCTCTCGAACTGCGCCGATTTTCGGGTGCCGGACGATCCTACCTGCATTCTCAAGCTTCGTGAGGAAATCGCCGCGTTGCCGGGCTCGGCGGCGGACTACTACCGGTACGGGATGAGCGCGGCGCCGCCACACTATCCGCACGACGAATTGACAGGATTATTCCCGGTGGATCACCGCATGAATTACGACGTCCGGGAAGTCATCGCCCGATTGGTGGATGGGAGTTTGTTCTGGGAAATCATGCCATGTACCGGCGCCGAGATGATCTGTGGAGTTGGCCGGTTGAACGGCCTGTATGTGGGGATGATCGCCAACAACCAGCAGCTCACCGAACATCCGGAACGCCCGGGCATGACCAGGCCCGGTGGAATCCTGTATCGCGAGGGGATCGCCAAGATCGCCATGTTCTCCAGGGCCTGCAACGACGACGGTCTGCCCATCGTCTGGCTGCAGGATATCTCCGGTTTCGATATCGGACTGGAGGCGGAAAAGCACGGCCTGCTCGGTTTTGGTTCCAGCCTGCTGTACGCCAACTCCACCAACAGCACACCAATGATCACCGTGCTGCTGCGCAAGGCCTCTGGAGCAGGCTACTATGCCATGGCCGGTATGCCGTACGATCCTGTTCTGCAACTGTCCACGCCAATCACCAGGCTCGCCGTCATGGAGGGCCGAACCCTGGCTATCGGCGCGTTTCGAACGAAACTGGATGACAACTTCAATATCGTCGAAACCACCGAGGACGAATATGCCAGGACCCAACAGGGGATGGCCATGGTCGAAGCACGCATTACCGAGGACATGGACCCCATTCGATCCGCACGCCAAATGGATACCGATGAAATCGTGCTCATGGGTGAGATGCGTGATTATTTGGCGATGGCGGTGGAAATGTGCTATCAAAGTATTGGATACCGTAGGGTAAAGAATCCGCGAATCTGGAGCCTGCACGATATCAGGGTCGTCACTTCAGGTTAAGGTGAAGGGAAGTGGTCGGAACAATGCTGGTGCTTGTCGAGGAAACCAGAAAACCTGGTCTGGAGTATGTCCTGTCGGCGCCGTCGGTGGGAATACTCACCGTGCTCACGGAGCGCGGCGTTGGTCTGCCCGCTGGTGGACTGGTGGGTCGGCTCAGGGTGCTCAACAAGACTTTTGAACTGCGTCTGCCGCACAAGGTCAGTGGTACGGTGCTCGAGGCGCTGGTGCCAGCCGGCTATGCCAGGATTCAATATGGGCAGCCTTTACTCCGCCTCGGCGTTGGGCAATCCCCGGCCGCCTTGACGAAAGAAGGCCGGGAAGGGCATGGAATCCATGCCGGCAACGGATATCATCTGGTGCGTTCACCTTCCGACGGCATCTTCTATCGCAGGCCTGAGCCGGGTGCGCCGCCCTATGTCGAGGCAGACCATGTCGTTACGCTGGGTCAGACGCTGGGCTTGGTGGAAGTCATGAAGTGTTTCAATCACATCCAGTATTCGGGTCCGGACCTGGCCGAATCTGCGACGGTAGTCGCCATCGGCGTGGACGATGCGGCCGAGGTTAAAGCCGGCGATGTGTTGTTTACCCTGTCCCCCTTCTGAATCGTGACAGACTGAACTGACTGGCGGAGAGATGCCGGACGACGCAGGTACGGCTCTCAGGATAGTTGTTTGTCGAGCTGCTCCGCGGCGATGAGAACCGGATCCCGGACAGGAGAGAAAGGCGGCGCGTAGGCCAGGTCGAGATCGGCCGCCTGCCGCGCCGTCATGCCGGCGGTCAGCGCCGTCGCAAAGGTGTCGATGCGTTTGGCGACGCCCTGCTCTCCCGCCATCTGGGCACCCAGCAGCCTGCCGCTCGACCTGTCGGCCACCACCTTGACGATGATGGGTTTTGCGCCGGGATAATACTGTGCCTTGGAGCCCTGCCGGATCACCGCGGTGACGGGATCGAAACCCGCCAGTTCCGCCTCCCTGGTGGTCAGTCCTGTACGGGCCACCTCGAGATCGAAGCATTTGAAGACGGAGCTGCCGACGATGCCTGGAAATGAGGCATCCCCGCCCGCGAGATTGGTGCCCGCCACCTTGCCCTGCTTGTTGGCGGTAGTGCCCAGCGGAATGTAAGCCGGGGCCTGGAGAACCAGGTGGAAGGCTTCCGCGCAGTCTCCTCCGGCGTAGATGTCGGGAATATCGGTCTCCATGCGGTCATTGACGGCGATGGCGCCGGTTGCGCCCAGCCTGATCCCGGCGGCCGCGGCCAACCGGCTGTTGGGTTTCACTCCCACCGCGAGAAGCACCAGCTCGGCATCCACCACATCGCCACTCTCCAGCCGCACCGCCGTGACCGAATCGCTGCCGAGGAGTTCCTGCACCCCGGTGCCGGTGTTCACCTCCACACCGTGACCGGTGAGATGCTGTTCGATCAGCCGGGAGAACTCCTCGTCCATGTTGGCCATGAGCCGCGGGAGTTTTTCCACCAGCAGTACCTGGAGGTTCCTTTCTCTGAGCGCCTCCGCCATCTCCAGCCCGATGTGCCCGCCGCCGGCAATCACCGCCCGGCAGATGCCGCCGGCTGCGAGCAACTGCTTGATCCGCATGCCGTCAGCCAGGGACCGGACCGGACCGACCCCCCGCAGATCCACACCGGGCAACGGCGGGATGACCGGCGCCGCGCCGGTGGCGATCATCAGTCTGTCGTAAGGTTCGACGGTGCTCGTTCCGGATTCCAGGTCGACCACCCTGATGCACTTGACCGCCGCATCGATGGCGGTCACGCGATGCCGCAGTCGGACGTCGATGTTCCGTTCCCGTCTGAAAAAGGCCGCGTCGTATGCAATCAGATCGCTTGCCGCGGCAATGCGATCCGAGATGAAATAGGGCAACCCACAGGCGCTGTAGGACACGTGCTCCTCATCCTGGAAGACCACTATCTCCGCATCGGGCCGCAGGCGCCGTGCCTTGCTGGCGGCACTCATGCCCGCCGCGACCCCGCCGATTATTATGAACCGTTCTCCTGACCGCCTGCCGTCGCTCATCGCCAGCCTCCATTCCAAGGATTACGCGGTGCCGCCGCAACGTTCACCCGTACCCGGGTGCGGTTCCACCGATGCAATCGGAGTGAATGCAGTGCCTCGACAGATGCCGCCCGCAACGCGGCTTCAGTTCAGCATCCGTGCCTGGGATTGTCAACAGCGCCGGACGGGGGTGCTTACGGTGTGTCGCTGAAATCGAAGCAATCCACATCGTAATCCCCGGCCACCAACCACGTTTCCGCGTCCACCAGCGCTCCCCGGATGCGGATACCCGGCCGGAACCGACCCTCCCGGGCCAGATGAAATCG
>JAFGDC010000188.1 GCA_016932295.1 candidate division CSSED10-310 bacterium | reverse complement strand
CCGACGGCGGCGCCGATCCCGGCCCTGGGCGGCGGCGGCATGCTGGCCCTGGTGCTGTTGTTGGGTTTGGTGCTGAGTGGAGTGAAAAACTTGCAATCCACCATGAGAAGACGTTAAGAGAAAGGAATTGAGTTGCGTGATGTTCTTGTAGCCTTGAACGTAAGAAGAGGGAGAAAGATCAGTATGAAGACAATCAGCTTGGGGCTTATTCTGCTGGTGGTCAGCGCCGGTCTTGCTGGTGCCGCCACATCCGATGAAAAGACAATCTCGACGCTCAGCGCCGAACTCATGGCCAAGGTTTCGCAGTTGGACAAGGTCAAGGCCCAGGACATGTGGAGTATCCGGACCGATCTGCGCAAACAGCGTCTGATGATCCACGTGCGGAAAAACAGCATGGGGTATACCGCCGGGTTCCGCAAACATGGCAGCGGGCGATTCGAAGTGGTGTTCGATGCACAGGGTGTGATCAAGCGGACCGATTTCTGCGGTCCCGCCAGAAGCAGTTTCGAACGGGAATCGGTGGATCGGCTGCTCTCCTTCGTTCTCGATGCCGCCCTGGCTGAACTGGACGGGAAAGAGCCGCCCGCCGTGCCGGAAGTTCTGGATAATCGCCGGCGGGCGAACGACTGAGCTCAAGCGCCAGCAAGGATTCTTAACCAGGATCGGACGTTGGGAGAACAACGTCAGAAGGTGGTCACCCCGTGCGTGTTTTCAAACTGCTCTGGATATCCATAGGCCTCTGCTTCGCATTGATAGGACCTGTCACCCTTGAAATAGTCACCAGATCACGGGAGGAACTCACCTTCCATATGTGGATCGGCCGCTGCCTGGCACTGCTTTTTGTGCTGCTGATCATCTACCGTCTGTTGGGTGAATGGGCGCGGGCGAGTCGCGTCGGCGTCCTGGTCAACGCAGTGAACGATGGCCTGTCTGACTGGATAAAAAGCAGTATCATGGCACTGGCGGGAGTGGCCAGCCTGGGGACATATATTTACTGCCATCACGTCTGCCAGGAACGATCAGCCACCCTCGAGGAGTCGCTGGTCTTTTCCCACCGAATATTCAGCCTGACCCTGAGCATTGGATCTATTTTTATCTGTGCCTGTATTTTGTCCGCCATCATTTTCAAGGTGACACCCCGGCTCCAGCGCCGGTTGCCAACGGGGATGTTGTCCGGTGGAATTTTCGCGGCCTTGCTGCCGACCTGTGCCTGCGGTTCCATACCCATTGCCAAGGGCATGATGGAGACTGACCGTATTCCCCTCCGCACGGTGATCACCTTCATCATGGTGGCACCGGTGTTGAATCCCTACCTGATCATTTTCAGTCTGCAATTGGGTTGGCCCTACACCGTGTTGCGAGTGGTGGGGATCTTCGCCCTGGCCATGCTGACCGGCCTGTTCATTCAGAAATGGCTGGCCGGACGGATCAACCGCCAGGTGGAAGAGGATGGCCTGATGAACTGCACCGGTTGCAGCGGTGGACTGCATGGTTCCAGTAATCTCCTGGTGACTTCATGGAACCTGTTTTTCTCGCTGTTGCCCTATTTCGCCGCCGGCATCCTGATCGGCGGTTTCGCCGCTGAACTGCTGCCCCAGGCTGAACTCACCGCATACTTTACGAGCGATTTTCTGGGCCTGTTCCTGGTAACCGCCATCAGCCTGCCATTGTTTCTCTGCGCGGGGCAGGAAATCATGCTGCTCTTTCCTTTCATGGATATCGGCTGCGGTCAGATGCCGCTGCCCCTCGGGCATGGTCTGGCGTTCACCTTCGCCGGCACCGGAATCTGCATTTCATCTATTCCGCTGCTCTATAAAGTCCTCGGAAAGAAAATGACGATAGCGGTGATTTTTTCATTCTTCTTCGGATCGATTTTACTCGGATATCTGGTCAATATCGGAAGCCACTTCTTTTCCTGATGGGGTTGATCGCGGCATCGGGGTGACGTCTGGTGAGGATACCTTGATTGCGGGGGATGCCGCCGGCTTGATCAGGGAAATCCATTACTGGGCATTGCCTACGTGGGAGATCTGGCCGAGGGTTCTGGTGAGCGCCAGAACGGCGCCACCGGCGTTGCCTTCCACGGTGAACAACTTGGTTTGAGGGGAGAGCTGGCTGGGCTCGCCGTCGGGCCATCCGGCGAAGATGGCGCTGTGACCGTCATTGAAAACCGACAGGTAATCACCGGGGCGCGGCAGGTAGTAACCTGCATAGATATCGGCAAGCGTATACAAGCGGTCGCGGGCGGCGAAGTAAGAACGCAGGTGGCTGGTGCCGATGCTGCCCGTTGGCGTGTCCCAACCGGCATGATGGAGACACCATGAGGCGAATTCGCTGCACCAGGCGCTGGTGGTGCCGTATTTGACACCATCGGTCTTGCCCAGTTCGAGAAGACCCGCATGCACCACTACCGAATCAGGGAAATCATAGGTCCGGAGTTTCGCCGCCAGCATGTCAGCGCCGAGTCCCAGTCGCGACTGGCCGCGGGTTCCGAGCCAGGCGTCCGCCTCCCAGTTGACGATGGTCTGAGAGGAATGCACCAGCACCACCCGCTCGATCGATAGATCGTCATCGCCGGTGGCGCGCAATGTGGCCATGTCCCAGGCATCCTGGGGGATGGCCTCCAGAAACGGCAGGATCTCGTTGAGATCCCAGGTGATAATTGACCCGGGTGGAAAGGGTGGTTCATTGTCGGTCCACAGGATGACATGGTGTTCACTGCCGAAGTCGAGCATCAGCCGTGGGTCCTGGCTGCCGGCTCCCAGCCGGCGTCCCACCTGGATGCGCAGGTAATTTTCACCGACCATGGGCGCGCGCTCACCGCGGCGCGCTGTGAATGATTCTACTCCGGTGGCGTCAGTCTGGATGAACTGGGTTTCGATGTCGCTCGGCGCGCGGTCCGCGTTATCCAGCAACGGGATCACTCCGGCCTGGGTTAGGCGCACCAGGGCGGGGATAGCCGCTACCATAAGGAGTGCTGCAATAGATCGTGGATTTTTCATGATGCCCTCCATCGAGTCCAGTGTAGTGAATGAAGGTCAGAATTCCAGTTCCCGCTGAGGGATTGCTGAGGGGATTGCTGAGGGGATTGAGGTTGGTGGCGATGCCGCTTCGCGGTGTGGCAAAATCACGACACAAAACTGGAAAAAATTCCACTCACCCGGCGGGTGAAAATTCACACATCGCTAACAATCTGATTTTATTAGATTTATATTTCAGTCAGTGCTGCGCGATTAGTGGCATGATACTTGCATGCGCATGATCCGTGTGACTGTGACTTGTAGGAGTGGAGGTATTCATGCCGTCACCTGGGTATATAAAACTGGTCCATAAGGAGTCTGATCAGGCGCCGAGGCTGCTTGCCAAGACCTTCGTGCAGGAGTTGGTCAAGAGCGGTTATTCACAGGCCCAGATTATCTTGATAGCCGCCGAAATCCTGTCTTGTCTGAACAACAAGGCGTTGCCTGATGTCGGGGAGAGGATGGTGTCGATCGCCACGTAGATCGTGGGCGGTGACGCTGGTGGACCCGCGCTGTGAATTGATATCGACAGCGGCGTGCAACGGAATCCCCTTCGCCATGATGGTGAGGTGATCATGTTTCTGGGTGATGCGTCCGGATTTCCGTCTGGTCATGTTGCCCTGTTCTGCTGCTTCAATCCGAGGGAATAATCCTGCGGGGCATGTGGCTGTTTTTAATAATAACGTATCGATTTCATTACATGATGGAAACGCATCTCATTTCCGGAATCATTCACGTCCTCATCATGAAGCGTTATTCCGGTCAGGTAAGGGGTCCAGGGCAATAACGCGCCGGTCTGATTTCCAAACCGAAGCGGGTGCCGTGGATACTTCCGGTGATGCTGGTCATCTCCGGATAGAAGAACCAGTCATGCCGGTACAGATCGCTGTCGTTTCCCGTCTCTTCGGACCAGGCGAACGCTCCCACTCCGGTGAGTGAGGACGGACCGGGCGCCTGGTCGGGTATTCCGTCCGGGTAGTGATCGCGTGTGGAGGTGAAACCCGGACCGCAGTACCAGCGTCCATGGTCATCGAGAACGATGGAGAGTCAGGGAGCGGCGAGTGGAGCCGTGATGCTGTTCCGGGCATGAACTGGTGAGTTGCGCGGTTCGTACAATCCTGAAAGCATTTTTTTTCAATTTTATTAATTCTTGTGTCACGAAATCATTTCCGCTGCGTCTTTACTATATGGAGTTCGGGAAATCATTTT
>JAFGDC010000187.1 GCA_016932295.1 candidate division CSSED10-310 bacterium | reverse complement strand
GCCGGCAGCTCGTCGGTTCGGTGGAGACCACGAAATCGGGCCGGAAGGAATCCTCCTCGATGATGTATTTCCAGCACAATCCGTCGCAGTCCTCTTCGCTGCCGGAGAAAACGAACCATACCGAGTAGTCGCCCGCGTACCCGGACTCCTTCAGAATGCGCGCGGCGGTGATCATGGATGCGGCGCCGCCCAATTGGTCGGAGGTGCCGCGGCCGTGCACAAGGCCGTCCTCAATGAGCCCGGAATGGGGCGGAATCTTCCACTGGGCGGGATCACCAACCCCTACCGTATCGATGTGGGCATCGAACGCCAGGGTTTTCCTGCCGGTACCGACGCGGCCGAGGAGATTACCGAAGCCGTCGATGTGGACGTCTTCCATGCCGGCGTGTTCGCACATTTTCTTCAGGAGCGCGATCCGGTCACCTTCTGTGCCGCTGAAACCCGGTACCCTGACTATCCCGGCCAGGTTCTCCGCCGTGTAGTCTCGATATTCCTTCGACTTTCTGAGGATTCCACTACTGTCCATACTCGTTCAATCCTTTCCAATGCTCGATCAGTTACACCCGGCCCGCTCTCACGGGTACGCCGGGTCGTTGTTCATATCACATCCTCGAACGCCAATCCACCGACCGCAAGTTCTGAATTCCTGAATCATTGGTTCACGATCGACTGGACGATACTCCATGTAAACGGCAGGCGGCATGGACACGCACCGAACGAATGAATCCTGGTGATACATGGGATATAACGACGGGAAAACAGTGGTCTTGACACCGAAAGAAAGGAACCGGATGGCCCGGCTGCGCTGAATATGCCAACACCGAACCAGCTTCCGGTTTTCCCCTGCTCAACGCAACCGCGGTCGATGAGTGATGGTGCCCGGAGGCCGGCCATCAGGCCGGGTTGACCTTTCGGGCAGACCGGCCCGCCGCCCGATGACCGTGTCCTACCGCCACGATTCGACCCTTTGGGGATAAAGAACCATGGCGGTTCAGGATGGTGCTCGCATTCAGTCATTCCGGAGTTGAAAGAAACAGCTTCGCGAAGGTATCCGATCTTTTTTTTCTTCCTTTTTGTTTCATTTTCTTGGTGCGGCAGGTATACCTTTATAGGAATCATGAAGTGGTCAGGGAATAATGCCATGAATCGTATTGCCTTAGTCTGGATCATGATGTGCTGGCTCGGCGCGGCATGTTTTCCATCGGCGGCAAGGACGGCGCCGGGAGACGACTGCAGCGAACCGATCACCATTGTCATCCCCGCCGCGCTTCCGTTCCAGGATCTCCGGCAGACCACCTGCGGCATGGGTGATGATTACACGGAGACGTGTCTGGATGCGTACGACGAAGGTGAAGACATTGTCTATGAACTGCTGGTGACGGAAAAGATCCGCCTCGATATTGGTGTTTCAACCGCCGGCCCGTATTACATTGGATCGATCGGCGCGGCGCTGCACACCGAATGTCCGCCGGGCGATCCCTGTTTCGCATGCGCCACCGCTGAGGAATTGGAATTCGGCGTCGCATTCGCCGGTGTGGTCCTGGCACCCGGAAGCTATTACCTCATGGTGGACACGGACGGCACGCCGTCCTGCCTGGAAGCATTCACGACCACCATTGAAGCCTGCCCGGCACGACCGGCGAATGATCGCTGCGTCGATGCACAGCTCATCTATTCGCCCCATTGCGCATCTGTGTGCGGAACCACCAAGGGAGCTATGGTGGATTGTCCGGGTTCGCTCGATTGTGAAGCCGTCTGGTACAGGTTCGAGGTAACCGGTTCTGTCAACACCATCAGCGTCGATTTCAGTGAAACCGCACAAGATATCCATTACTTCAATGCGCTTTTATACGAAGAACCTGCCAATCCATTGGCCGCCTGCCCCTCCGCCTGCGCCGATTATCTGCATCATGAATCATTGGCTTGGATCGATTGTCCCAATGGATACAGGAATCCCGTGGTCACCTGGTCCGCGCCGGGGCCACAAACCCTGTATCTGCTCGTGCATGCGCGCCAGCCATGCAGGTTGGGAGTCGACTTTGCCTTCACCATCGTCGCAGAGCCAATTGACACCACATTGCTCAACGATGATTGCAGCTCAGCCGTGGAGACAGTTGAAGTGGAGGGTCTTGCCTTTTGTACCGATTACACCTCCTTCGATGGCGCGGGCACCTGCATGAATGCATCCAACATCTGGTTCTGTTTCAATTCGATGTACACCGGTCAGATCGAGATCGAGGCGGCAGTGGATTTCTCCGCCATGCTGGCGTTGTATGAGGGTTGTGCCTGTGAACCACTGGGCGAGCGCCTGGCGTGTGTCCATTTCTATTCACATGAACTTGTCACCTTCGACGCGGTCGCTGGCACATCCTACCTGATAGAGATAGGAGGCTTGGACGCAAACGGCAGAGGTAGTCTCGACATCCGACGGGTCCCGGTTCCGATCGGCGCCTGCTGCGTGGACGAGGTCTGCGTTGCCAACGCGACGGAGGCGGCATGCCTGGCCAGAAATGGAACCTGGTACAGGTACGAATCATGTCCTGAATTCCACTGCCCCAATCTGCATGGAGACACGTGCGAGGATCCCGTTATCCTGGCGGTACCGGCGGATCTTCCCCATTCAGGTTATAATGATCGATGGTATACACATAATGATTACCGCGACACCTGTCTCTTGCGCTATGACGATGATGATCCTGATGTCATCTACCAGCTGGAGGTCATCGAGGAAACCGCCCTGACAATCCAGTGGGATGGGGTGGATTCTGGAGAAATATACCGGTACGGGCTGGCTGTGGATACCAACTGCCCGCCGGATTATTCTTGTTTATTCAGCGACGCAGGGGGGTTCTGCATTGATCATTTTGAAATACCGCGCATTACCTTCAGCCCCGGTGTCTATTACGTGCTGCTGAAGTTGAACTGGTTGTGGTACCCCCACGATGATTACGACCTGACCATCTTCCAGCTTCCGCTGCCTGCACCCGGAGACGACTGCACGCAACCGCTGCCGGTAACCATACCCGGGGATCTGCCGTTCCTGGATTCCGACCAGTCCACCTGTGGCCGCTACAATGATTATTACGAAACCTGGCTCACTGGTTCCTGCCTGACGAACTTTGACGGTGGCGAGGACATGTTCTACGAGCTGACAGTGGATGAGATCACCACGGTCGATATTACCATGGACCCAAAAGGGACTTATGGCACGGGGGTCGCCGTGATCGATGCCTGTCAACAAGGTGCCGGCTGCCTTGCGTACGAAAAAAAAGCCGGTTCTGAAATCTACGGCATTCAATCCCTCCTCCTGATGCCGGGCACTTACTATTGTGTCATCGATTGCAAGCCGACCACGAACTGCATTCAGCACTTTGATCTGACGATCAATGCCAGCACCACAGGGGCCTGCTGCGTGGCAGGCACCTGCAGTGCAACCACCACCGAGATCAATTGTCTGGATGCGGGCGGCGATTGGTTCGAAGGGTTCACCTGTCCCGGATTTCCCTGTCCGCAGACAGGAGGCATCGACTGCGACGATCCTACCCAGGTGTATTGTCCGGCCGGTCTGCCTTTCATTGATGATTCAGCGACCACATGCGGCAGAATTGACGATTACGATGCTTCATGCCTGCTGCAGTTCGATGAAGGCGAGGACCTCGTTTACGAATTGTTCATCACTGAAGACACATGCGTCGACATCGGTGTGGTCATGACCGATTCGATGTTGGATCATACGGTGGGCGTGGCATTGGACAGTGTCTGCCCGCCCGGCATTCCATGTATCGCCTTCGACCGCGCGGATTATAATGAATACGGCGCCGCCCTTCCAGGTCAACAACTGGCCCCCGGCACCTACTATATGATGGTCGACAGCACCGCATCGGCAGGATGCATGCATGACCTCACCATCAGCATCGAGCCATGTCCGCAGCCGCCGGTCAATGACGCCTGCAGCGATGCCGTCATGATCCAGGCGGCTTTCCCGGTGGAGTTGACCGGCACCACCAAGGGCGCCACACCCGATTGCCCGGAAATGCTGGACAACGAGGTGTGGTATCGCTTCACCGCCGACTTCCACTGGAATCTTGTCACCATGGATTTTTGCGGTACGGAAACGATGTTATTTCAGGTTGGAACCGTTCTGTTCGAAGCCCCTGAGGAACCAGCCGCCGCCTGTCCGGATGATTGCACCGACTGGATCGACGAGGATGACATAGAGTGGCGGATCTGTCCAGGCGGTCTTGTGAATCCGACCATCACCTGGATGCTGCCCGGACCGGCCGAATATTACCTGCCGGTATCCGCCGAAAACGCCAGCGGACTCGGTGTCGATTTCATGTTTGTGCTGGACAGCCAGGATATGACTGAACCCAACGATGACTGTCCACAGGCAATGAGTATCGGCGAGGTGACCGACCTGCCCTTCGACACTACCTGTTCCTCTCACGATGCACCCGGCGCCTGCATGACCGGTCCCAACCTGTGGTATCGTTTCACTGCCCCTCACAGCAGTTGGGCGAAAGCGGTCATGTCGACCAACGGCTTTGCTCCCAAAATGGCGGTGTACCGGGGCGGTAGCTGTTCTCCCCTGGGTTTCGAACTGGACTGTTGCGGCATGCTCCGCGGAATGCCATTGGCGGAATGCTATTTCCCGGCGGTAAAGGATCATCCTTACCTGATCGAAATCGGCAGTGACGGCTCGACGGGCGCGGGAACACTCACCGTCCAGTGCCTCGAACCGATCCCGGTGCTGGATGCTGCGGCTTGTATCGCGACGCTGGTGGGCGTGGGATTACTGCTGGTCCTCTCATTGAAGAAAAGTCATTGAACCCGGCGGGGGAACAGACGCCGACCTCATGCCGGTACACTCATGCGACGCGGTGCCTGCCCGATTGCCCACGGTCCATCCAACTGGTATGTTCTCCACTACTGCAAGGTCTTCACGCCAAAGTCTCCTTGCCACGTGCATGACTGCATGGTGTTCACCACGCCCCGCGCGCTGCGTCTCGAAAACACATGAACCGACCGGAGCGAAAGGATCTGTATGATCTACTGTCCCCTGTGCGCCACAAAACTGGTGGAAAAAGAAATCGACGGACGAATGCGCAAGGCCTGCCCGGCCGAAGGCTGCGGCTTCGTTTTCTGGGACAATCCCGTCCCTGTGGTGGCCGCCATCGTGGAGCATGAAGACGCGGTCATTCTGGTCCGTCAACCCCGGTGGCCGGAGGGATTCCACGGACTCGTCACCGGTTTCCTCGAGCGGGACGAAACCCCGGAACAGGGCGTCCTGCGGGAGGTGAAGGAGGAACTGGATCTGGACGGCCGGGTGGCATCGCTTGTGGGCGTCTATGAATTCATCAGACGCAACCAGGTCCTCATCGCCTACCATGTCATAGCCGAGGGTGTCGTCACTCTCAACGATGAACTCGAAGCATGGAAATCAGTGCCACCCGACAAGCTCGAGCCGTGGGGCTCGGGCACCGGCCGGGCGGTCAGGGACTGGCTTGATCTGCGGCACCGGGCGTCGCCATCCCCCGCCATCCG
>JAFGDC010000186.1 GCA_016932295.1 candidate division CSSED10-310 bacterium | reverse complement strand
CACGGTGAAGCCCAGGAACAGGAACAGCAACCCGCGCCGAACGCCGAGGCGAATGAACATGTGAATGAACGAATAGAGAAAAATGAAGAAATACAGCAACTGGTTGAGCTGATGACCCGCCTCCTGGTGGGGACCGGTGAGGGTAAGCAGGAGGACAAGTATCACCAGCAGCTTACAAGCGATGACAATATATGAGGTAAGCCTGGCGATGCGCGTCATGGATGAATCCATACCGCAATCCGGAGCAAATGTGAATGGAATTCGGGACAACGACGGGAGTTAGTTCATGCCGAGGGCATGTTCACGACGGGGTCGTACCCGGAAAATACTACTCTTCGGCGAAACTGTCTGGCAGTCAAAGAGTCACGGTGATTGGGAGATTGGTGATCGGGAGAAATATGGGTGGTTTGGGATCATGAAAAGCACAAAACGGCCGTGAGGACGCGTGAGAAGAAACGGTCCACTCCGGCGTGGCCGATGACCAGTCGGGAATACCATCCGCCTCCGTGGGGATAGATGCGGGATGGCAATCACCAGGAGATGTGTATCAGAACCGGTTTTCGGGGCGGGATGCAGCGGGTTGTACCCGGCTTCTCCTTCTGACCACGTTACATTATGCAGTACGATCCGCCGTTTCTCACGATCTCGTCGCCGGTAATTTCAGGGCCGCGGGCGGCAGGAACAGCAAGGTGAACACCGTTCCTTCACCGGGTCGCGAGTCCACCAGGACCAATCCATTCATTTCGCCCATGAGTTTCTTGACGGCGGTCAATCCCAGCCCGGTGGATCCGTTGCCACTGACATGCAGATCGAAGATGAAGGGCAGCAGCTTCGGTTCGATTCCGGCACCCGAATCCCTGACCTGCACGGCGGTGAGACCATGGGAATACAGTCCCGGCAAATCCCAGAAGGCGGCATCGCGATGCATGGCGGAAAATTCGATGAAACCGTTCCGTTCACTGGATTGGATGGCATTCAGTCCAAGGTTGAGAAGGATTCTGTGCAGTCGTTCCGGATCGGTGTGCAGATACTCCGCGCCGGCTTCCACCAGCGGTTCAAGACGCAGGTTCCTGGCGGCGGCGACAGGATTGAGTTGGGCGATGACCTCTTCGAGCAGCTCCCCCGTCCGGATGGTGGTGTATCGTACCGGCCGTTCACAGGCGTAGTCGAGGATGTTCATGAGCAACATATAGAGGCGCAGGGTGGAGCGGCGGACTGATTTGAGGAGGCCGCGGGTTTTGTCCGGATCGTCATGTTGGATCGATTCTTCAAGCATGGTTACGCCGCCGTCCAGGGCGATATGGAGATTTTTCATGGCATGGCTGATATCGATGAGATCACGGCCCACGGCGACCAGTGGCTGTTGCGCTTCGATGATGGCCAGCAGTGCTTCGCGTTCGGTGATGTCTTCGACGATTCCCTGTACTCCACGCACCACATTGCCGCAATCTCGAAGCGGTGCCAGGTGGTAGCGCAGTTTTATGGTCTTTCCCCAGGGACTCTGGTGGGTGCGTTCCGCCGCCACCGTCTCCCCCTGCTCGAGCACCGTCTGGATATCGGTCGAGATTCCCGCAACTTGCAGCGGATGGCACTGGAACACATTCTTCCCGCGCACCTCGCCGATGGATGGCGAACCGAGAATTTCCAACAGTTTGGTGTTCACCGCCACTACCGTGCCATGGCAGTCGATGGCGATGATGCCCAGTGGCGCCGCTTCGATCAAGCAGTGGTATCGATTTTCGCCTTCCTCGAGTGCCGCCATCATACGTCGGGTTTCGCTGATATCCCTCAGGACGGCGATCAGGTATTTCGGACGGTTCTTGCCAGGCAGGATGGAGACGATGGCATCCATGGGTATGATGTCGCCCTTCTTTCCGGCCAGGTGGACTTCCGCCCTGGAGTGCCCTCGTTCGCCAATGGCGGCCAGTAACTGGCCACGCAGGTTCCGGAAGGTTGGAGTGAATAATTCATCGAGCCCCCGGCCGATCAGCTCGGATTCTGAATACCCAAGATGCTGACGGGCGGCGCTGTTCACCTGGAGAATCCGCCCGGCATTGTCCAGTATGAAAATAAAGTCCCTGGTGGCCTCGAATACAGAGCGCAGCACGGATTCGCTTTCCTTCAGTGCCGTGTGTATTTTTCGAGTTTCCCGCCGATCGGCGATTCGGAGCCCCAGTCCATCGTTGATCTTGACGGCGCGGACGGACACAGGCATCTCTCCCGCACGGGGGAAGGTGAATACATCCTGCATGACCAGGGGTGCACCGGTCCTGATCACGTCGAGGTACCGGTTCTTCATCCCCGATTCCACCAGGTGAGGCGCCAGGATGTCGAGGGTCAGGCCGGTCAGGGTGCTTCTGGTGCAGCCCAGCGCTTGCAGCGCGGCGGTGTTCGCGGCCATCAGGTTCAGTTGTGCATCGAGGAGTATGCAGATTTCCTCCATTCCATCCATGAATTGATCCCATTGGATTCGGGATCGCCCAGCGACCGTTCCCCGGATTTCGCGAGGAGTCGTCACGCGCCTGCCCGACAGTTGCCGGCGAAGCTTTCGCATGTCCACCCCCGCTTGTTCCCGCGGCATTCCATCGCTGCTTGGCCCAGCCTTCTTTGGTTCCATGGTTCACGCCTGTTTCCCACTGACCGAATGTTCAATCAACGCACATCACCCGTACTAAGGAAAGACGCATTCAAAACAGTAGCGTGACACCAAAGAGGAAAAAAATATTTCCAGCCGATGTCATCATGATACTGATTCAGACCGGAGACGACAAGAAAACGGACATATTGTGCCGTTTTCCGGGCATCACCGTTGCTCCACCGGCTATGATGCTCTAATCTGGCGGCAGAGGACCACGGTTCACTGACGCCGTGGTGAGTGACGCGCAAGCCCCGGGCCGGATGTGCCCGGTTGGAGATCGATCATGAGACGACTGAGCACCAGGCGTGGTGAATCCTACTCTCTGCCGTTGTTTTTGCCGGTGTTTCAACCGAACAACCACCTGGTTTCGATCGACAGGTTCGTCTCCGAATTTTCCGTCGAAGGCTGCATCGTCAATGCGTTTTTCCTTTACAAACAGCGTGATATCAGGGAACTGGTGAAAAAGGGACTGACCTTGCGGGACCATCTCGATTTCGATGGATTCCTGGTAACCGATTCAGGCGCGTTCCAGGGTTTTTCAGGTCCTTTGTACCTGTCGAACCGGAAGATAGTTGCGTTTCAGGATGCCATCCGGACCGATGTGGCGTCGCCGCTGGATCTCATCACTCCTCCGGGTGACAGCCGGCACACCGCGGAATGGAAATGGGAAACCACCCGGCGACGGATCCAGGAGATGCTGCCGGTGGTGCAGCACTGCCGGCTGGCCGGCGTACAGCAAGGCGGGCGTTTTCCGGACCTGCGGCGGCGCAGCGCCGAGGCGCTGGCTGAGATGGGTGTGGAGTATGTCGCTATCGGCAGTTTGGTCCCGTTCTTCAACCGGCGTCACGATCTCACATTCGTGGGTGAAATTCTGCGTGATGCCAGGCAGGCGCTGGGTTCCTCCATGCCGATTCATGTTTACGGCGCCGGCGATCCACTTGAATTGCCTTTCATGGTGAAGTTGGGTGCGGATATTTTCGATTCTTCATCCTATGCGCATTATGCGGTTCAAGGATGGTACATGACAGAGTACGGAGCGCTTCGAGTGGAACGGGAAGATTTGATCCGGGAGGTGGAGTGTCCCTGCCCATTCTGCGGGCGGGGTACAGAAGGCATCGGGGGGGATGCCGCCCGACTGGCTGCCCACAACCTTTGGACCATCACCGCGGTGATCAGCGGGGTGCGGCGCGCCTTGGCGGAAGGCTCCCTGGACGGCATGCTGGCGGCGGTGCTGGATCGACACCGACGCGTGTTTCCCGACAGTCTCCTGCCGGAGTCATGGGAGCGGCTGCATGAATGATTTTTCATCCTCCCGGCTGCTCACCGAACTGGCGGGTGAGGAAGCGGACGCCATCTGTGCGCGCTACAAGATTTCCCGGGACGAGGCGGTGGCGTTGCTCATCCAGGAATGGTTGAGCATTCCTGAGCTGGCGTCCGGAGCCGCGGCGATGGATGGTGCGCGTCTGCGTCGCCTGCGTGTGTACAGGGAGGCGGTCAAACGTGTCAAAAAGCGGATCTATTTTGGATTGCGACGCTATAAGAGCGCTCCGGAGCTGTTCGAGCGCCTGGTGGAGGAGTTGGAGCGCACCGTGCGGGAGGGGTCCGCTGATGATGCCGGCCGGCGCGTCATGGCGGAATTGCTGGACCTGCATGCCAGTACCAGGGAGCGGCGGGATATCATGGTGGAGGTGGGTGCGTTCGTGTCGCCTTGGCTGCGGTCCGGTTCCTCCATCCTCGATCTGGGCTGTGGATTGTGGCCGTTGCAAGCCGCCTCGTTCCTGCCGGCTTGTCCATACCTGGCGCTCGATCGCGATGCATTGTGCATTCGCGCGGTGACCGCCGGCGCCGGACTGTTGGCGATGCCGCAGTTGCACGCCCGGCAATGGGATCTGACATCGGAACCGGACGAGTGGGAGGATGTCCGGGATCAATGGGACCTGGTGATCATGCTCAAGCTGATACCCGTGCTGGCTCGCGTTGCACCCGCGGTGCTGGATCACATCGCCGCCCTGCCTGCCGGGCGATGGCTGTTGTCGGCCAATGCCACTGCGCTCACCAGGCGGACCGACATCGAGCGGCGGGAGCGAACCGTCGTGCGGCAGTTCATCGAGCGCAGCGGCAGAATGGTGACGGCCGAGGCCCGTTGCGGCGATGAACTGTTCTGGGTGGCGGAAATGGAATCATGACATCCGGCCGCCTCGATCACTATGGCGGCATCGATCGTGAAGCGCTGGTATCGTGAGGCCTTCAGGGTTGAAGTCCTGCCGGGTGGAAACGAGAGCGGTCACGAGCAAACCGGCGTCAGAACAGGACGATGCTGAACGTCGAACCCTCACCCTCTTTCGAGGTTACGTACATGCGGCCGCCCTGCTCCTCGATAAGCTGCCGCGAGGAGGTCAAGCCAAGTCCCGTGCCCTTGGTTCCCTTGGTGCTGTAAAAAGGTTTGAAGATCTGCGTTAATTGTTTGGCCGCTATGCCGCAACCCGTGTCGCTGACCGAAATGACCAGCACTTCGTCGGGACTGCCGTCATGACTTGGTTCGAACGTGGATATGGTGCTCTTGTGGGCAGTGAAGGTGATGGTGCCGCCGGCATCGGTGGCATCAATGGCGTTGATACCCAGATTCAACAGTATCCTGTGCAACCGGTCCGGATCGATATAGCATTCCATCGCATCCGGTTCAACGGTTTTCATCAGGGTGAGATATTTTCGTACCGCCGAGTGCTGTAGCTGTTGCAGCACCTCGTCGAACAGCGCCTCGATCTGGATGTGCTTCTTGATGATCGGTCGACGTCTGGTGTAGTCGAGCATGTTCATGAGCAGCAGGTAAAGGCGGACGGAAGATCGATGCAAGAGCCGGAGGGCTTCCTCGGCGGCGTACAGTTCGTTGTTTTGCAGCGCTTCTTCCATCAGATGCAGGCCGCCGTCCAGTACCAGGTGAATGTTTTTCATGCAGTGGGCGATGGTGGATATGGCTTGACCTATGGTGGCGAGTTTCCGATTCTTGTCCAGCGACTCCCTCAGTCGTATGCGCTCCGTCAGATCCTCCACCATAGCCAGCACCCCCCCCACCTCTCCCTTGTTGACGGGAATGGGACTGAGGTGATAGAGCAAGTGGCTGTTCTTCCCCCATTTGCTCGTGTAGGGATGTTCCGATACGGACTGTTGCCCCGATTCGAGACATCGTCGAAATTCACCGGAAACTCCAGCCTCGATCAAGGGCGGGTACGTGAGGACATTGATGTTCATGGTGTCGCTGGAAGATGGTGAGCCAAGTATTTTCAGCAACTTGTCATTGACCGCGAGGATGCGCCCCTGGCGGTCCGCGGTCAGGATGCCCATGGGAGCGAGTTCGAACAGCATCTTGTAATGCTTCTTGCTGAGCGATAGTTCTTCCACCAATTGTTCGCGCCGGGTGACATCGAAGAGTTGGGCGAGGTGCATATCGTCGAACATGGTGACTTTGATTTCCACCTGCTTGATGGTGCCGTCTTTGCACCGTATGGAGAACTGACTGATGTCCGGCCTCCCGCCCGAAAGTATCCGATTGATGCTGCGTATGGCGGCATCGCGATGGCTTTCATTCGCCAGCATGAGTAACACCCAACTCTCCAGATCGGGCGTTGCCGAGAATTCATGCCCGGTAATATCCTCCATCGCCTTGTTCAGGAACAGGATGGTGCCGTCATTTCGAACCAGGCTGCAAGCCACCGGCATTGATCGTACTACCGCTATGATCTGCTCAGGCGAGGGTGAGAATGCTCGGTCATCTGGGGGTTTGACCTCATGACCCTCGGTTGTCCCCGGTGGACGCAGCGCCATAACGTTTTTTTACTCCCCAATCGGTCCCGGAACCTTCGATGAATCAATCATCTTCAAATGAATGCAATACGGAAGTAATGTAGTGATGTTGGAGAGTCGAGTCAAGAATTCACAGGTTTCCACAACGAATTTCATGAAAGATGGCGGCGTCGGGGTGGAGTGTAACGATTCGAGATGACTAGCCTGTCAATGGTTTCCAGTCGATCCCCGCAGCGTGATGGAAACGGATGGGATGAGTGGATCGTCGCCGTAGACCAGGACAGCACCGCTGTGGTTTCCCGGACCGTCGGGCATGTAACGGACTTCCCAGATGCCGAATCGGTCCGGCTTGACGCAGGCCGGCGCGGCCGGCCCATGCACCTCGAACCCGCGACCAAGCACCGCAATGCGGTCGATGGTGAGATTTCCGATACCGGCATTGCCGACGGTGAACACCCGCACAGATGTATCACCTGGCGCCGCCTCGAAAACCAGGTGCGTCGTGCTCGCTTCCATCCACCGTTCACGGCCGATGTCCAATCCTATCCCTCGCGGCCCGGCCTCGTCCCAACCCTCATAAGCAACCACCACCAGGTCCCCCAGGTGCAGCACCGACGGTGATCTCACATGCGTGCTGTTCCATGCCGGCCGCTCCCGCACCAGGATGGCCTGGCCGATTCTGTCCCACCCGATGAAACCGTTTCTCGCATAACCTATGCGATACAATGGTCCGGCCAGTCAGTAATGGAGGCTGGTGTAGAACAGGCGGATCTCTCCATTCACCAGCAGCAGTTCCGGCTCCAGGGCGCCGCCATCATCGAATCCGTGCGGCCCGCGACCGAAAACAGCACCCTCGCCTTCGGTTCCGGATACCCTGTTGAAATCATCCGCATCGGCCGCGTAGGCAAGCCCCAATCGCTTCCACTTGGAGCCATCGTGTCCCTCGTACATCATAATGTCATACCCGCCGATACGGACCACCGTTGGATCACTTACCCCTAACCAATCGAAACTGGCGCTGTCCATGGAGGCCGCCAGCACCTGCCCGGCCGGATGTACACTCCGGTCGAATCCAAGGCCGTCACTGGACTTGATTCTGCCCACGGATCGCCACCCATTGACCATCGCCGTGTAGTGCATCGTGTATCCGGACGGTTCCACCACCAGGTCGGGAGCCGCCACACCAGCGCTGTCGAAAGTGCCGGCGCTTCCCGGACCGAGCACCACTCCATATGGTGACCATTCCACCGCATCCGTTGAGACCGCCAGGGCGATCCGCGATACACCCTGCGCATCCACGGCCGTGTAATACAGTCGCAGCAAAGAGCCATCCCACAACAACTCCGGATCCATCACGCCACCGATGTCATACCACCCACCAAAACCCGGCGCCAGGATCAATCCGCCGTTGAATTCCGCGAACCGTACCATGGCATGGCTGCCTGACAGCGCCGCAAATATGATCGGGATGATGCACGCTCGTTTCATGAACCACCTCTCCTGGCGTCCACCATCACCATATGGCAAATTATTTACACGGTCAAACAAGCATGTATTTCGAATCGAATGGATCAGCCGCCTGGCACCTGGTCTTCTTCATAGGCCAGTTCCTCGAAGCGGATCAGCGCTTCTCTTGCCTTGCGGCCTGCGGATTCTCGCCTGAGGGCTTCGTCCGCTGACAGTTCACCGTCTTTCCTTTGTTTGAGACCCCGATCGAACAGCCAGTACACACCCAGGTACAGCGTGATGGGCAAGACCAGGAAGATGAGGTAGTACCAGGTCCAGGAGATGGGAATGATATTGGTGGTGAAGCGGTCCAGGTTGAAGATGGTGATCACTGCGGCGGCGTAATCGACCGAGAAATTGGCGCGTGGATCACTGGCCTTGAAGAGGCAGAGGCCGTTGGACCGTTTCCGGTAGAAAGGCCAGATGAGGGATCCGCCCATGTGTCCTGTGAGGTCTTCGGTCAGGTGGATGGCGAAACCAAGGAAGGCGATGAGACCATACAGCCACCAGTTGGAGAAGCCGAAGAGGAAGGCGATGAGCCACCATGGTGTGGCTAGTATCAGGCCCAGTACGTAGCTGTGCGACCAGGTCCGGTGCCAGGGGAGGAATTCGATGAGCACGTTCTGGCCGTCTGGCACGAAGGCATATTGTGGGCCGCTCATGATATCCACCACCGAGGGGCGTCCGTGGGTTTCGAGGATTTTTCCATGCCTGAGTTGATATCTTCCCACCCGGTTTTCTTTAGGTTCAGTGCCTGGATATGAGACCTGCGAAGTGCTGACGATTTCGTTGATGATCACCACCACTTCGTTGGTGGCGCCGTCGAACTGGATCACGTACTGCCGCCAGAGATTGTTACCCATCCTGATAGGGAAAAGTTGAACCTTGATGGTGCGATTTTCCTGGTACGCCTTGTCCATGGCCTCGCCGATTTCCCTGGCCATGCGTTGCGGATCGAGGTGTTCCGGATTGCAGTCGATGTCGATTTCCGCTGGTGAGAAGAACTGGCCGAGTTTGAAGTCCAGGGTATCCGGCATGATACCGTAGAGACCTCCAAGCAGCAGTATGAAGGATGCTTCGGCGGTTTCCAGGCCGGAACGGGGTGTGGAGGCCATCCGGACAGCGGGCGCGAAGAACGAAGAGAGCGCCACGCCGCTGAGGAAATGCGTGAGTCCTTTCATGCTACACCAATCCGAGCAGGTCGAGGATATCGGAACCGTATCCCGCCATGTTGAGGGCAATGGGCACGAGCAGCACGGCCATGCAGTTGGAGCGCCGGCAGTGGTAGAAGACGGGGATGCTGCCGATCAGGGTGGCGACGGTGGCGACGAACAAGCCGGGGAGTCCGGTGAGCCCGATGATGATGGCGAAGACCAGGACCGCGGCTCCGATATAGAGGTTTCGATAATCGATTTTCGCCAGAAGTGCCAGTGTCCATTTGGCGAAGCGCATCATGAGGAGCATGGAAAGGCAGCCGACGAAGATGACCACCGCGAGCATGAGCCAGTAATCGCCCGGTCGGGCGGAAAAGACCGGTCGCAGGATAACGGCCAATCCACCCCTGCCGATACCCGCCGGCGTGAGGGGGGTGATAGAGAAGAGCAGCATGAAGGCACCAACATAGTAGATGACCTTGGAAACGCCGCCGGAGACGATGAAGATCTTATCGCCTCTGAGGGCGGTGGCGTGGCCCGCGATGATGCCGCCGATGCCGGCGGTGACGGCCGGCAGATAGGCCGCCAGCAATCCGCCCAGGCCTCCCTGGAAGGTCGACTGTCCGACGGTTTTCCAATCCAGTTCCACATCCTCCGGTATATGCTGCGCGGGAATATGTTCCCTTGACAGCAGGTTCTGGATAATGGATGGCACCGCGAACAATCCGACGAATACCGGCATGATGTTCTGGAATCCCATCTCGTGGCTGACGATGCTTTTCGATGTGACGATCAGGCCGAGGAGCCCGGCGAAAAAGAAGGTGATGATGCCGGCGAACAGGTTCCCCCACGCATCCTTGAACCGCTGCCAGAAGTTGTCGCCCAGTCCGATCCCCTTGGGCCATTCGCTCATAAGCATGTACACCATGACCAGCCCGATTACCCAGTGCATGTGTGGGGAGAGGATGACATGGACATAGGGCAGGATGAGGAAGAAGAATCCCGTCAGCGGAATGAGCAGGGCTATGCCGGCGAGGCTGCCGACGCCGGTGAGCACCGCTGCCTCGAAGCCGCGGCTCGTGGTGAGATACTTGGTGCCGGGCAGGATGGTGACGGTGGCCGATTCATCCGGTGCGCCCATGAAGGTCATGGGTATGGTGTTGATGAAGGCGAACGCCACGATCATCGACATGAAAAAGGCCGGCATGAATTCGTAGGGAATCAGGTGCTCGGAGGTTTGCCAGATGAGCAGGGCGAATCCCGCGACATTGTATATGTGCAGGGATGGGATGAGGGACAGCAGGCAGCCGATGACGGTACCCAACAGGACATACAGCAGGCAGATCAGGAAGCTCATTCGCCCCGGTCTCCTATGACCACGCTCTCGCCGCTTACCGGGACCAGTTGGCGCTTGCCGCGATAGGTGGTGAGTTTGACCGTGGCGGTGATGGGCACGTCTTTTTCTCTGTCCAGCCGGGTTATTCCCTCGATCTTACTGTCCATGTTCGAATAGATGAACATGACTTCCTCACCGGAATTGTCATGCACCGTCAGAGAGCGCCCCACACCCTGGATCTGTTTGACGTTGACCGTGGTAACCTTGATGGTGACGATGGCCCCTTCCTTGGTCAGGGGAATGTCACCCAGCGGTGTGATCCTGGCCATGCGGTCGTTGCCTGGCGCCGCGGCCAGCTCCTGATGTCCCAGGTATTCCGCATCCCCGGGTTCGGTCCCGGCCAGTCGCACCTGCAATGTGTCCCTGTACTTGTCGACCTTGGCCTGGAAACTGAACATGCTGCCCGAAGTCACCAGGGTTTCCTGGCGCGGATCACCTTCCAGGTCCTCAAGTTCCTGGTTGAAAATCGTCATCCCGATGGTCCCAGTTCCATCGTCCAGGGTCAGGGAATAGCCTGATTTGAACTTCCGCACCTCGGTCACCTGGGCCTTGAACCGGATCCGCCGTGCGAGCATGTCATCGTTTACGCCCGCGATATCCGTTTCCATCACTGTTGCTTTTTCCAGCAGCGACACGCGCCGGGGTGTACTGAGAAACATGCTCACTCCCCATTGATCGGAAATGTTCAGGTTGCCCACCACCTGCAGGCGGTCGCCTTCCCGGGGGAAGGAATCGCCCATCTCCCGCTTGAAGACGTCAAGCTTGCCAAAGGCGTTCAGGGTGATCCGCCCGGTGCCGTCATCGAGCGTGACCTTGAAATTATTCTTGACCTGGTCCTCGATGACGTCCACCACCGTGCCGACGACCTTCACCAACGCCATGTTGTTGTTCATTTCCACTTCGCCCACATGGATCACCGGCAACTCGTGGGCGCGTGAGGCGAAATAGAGAAGCACCAACCCTGCCAGCGCGCCGTACAAAGATATGCGGCGGATCAGCTTGAGGCTCATCCGCATCTTCATGTCCGCCTGGCAGTAGGGACAGCGTTCGTAAGCACCCACGAAGCGCCCGCAACTTGGGCAGACGGCATCGTAGTTGGGCTTTAAATGCATGTGCGGTTGTTCGCGCTGAGTGCTCATATCACCTCCGGCAGCGTATGCTCCGCAGTATAGTTACGACTGTGTGTGCGGTCAATCAAACCGGCTTGAAATCACGCGCAGGATGCGGTTCACGCTCCCGTCGCGTCTCAATAGAAGCCGAACACTTCCGTATCCAGCGGGGTCATGATGGCGCCGGTGTCGCGATCGGTGAGAATCGCATGGAAGAAATAAGGACCGCTGGGAGTGAGTGCCACCGGCAATGCCAGTTGCAGAATATCGTCCATCCTGAAAGCGCCCGGCGCCAGGTTCAAGGGTTGCGCCGCCGGTGTCTCATCCCAGGCTGGATGGAAGTAGAAGATACCGTACGCTTCCAGCGCGATCCATTCGTTGCATTGCCGTGCTTCGCCGCTGCTGTTGATGGCCTGCCGCCGCAGGGAGAGCAAGTCGCCGCCGCGGAACCATGGCTCGTTCAGCAGCAGATTGATGACCACCTCGCCCGGCTGCGGCGTTGGGCTGGTCATGGGATCAGGAGACGGCGTCGGGGTGGCGGTGTGATGGGGCGGCGTGGTCGGCGTCGGCGTGGCGGTGGGCGCGGATTGTGAAACGGTGATGTGATAATCGGCGCCGTTGTTGTTGTCCCATGAATCATCGTTGAAATGGATGACAAAATCGACGGTGTTCACCGTTTGCACCGGATTGTTGAATGGACCTATGGCAAT
>JAFGDC010000001.1 GCA_016932295.1 candidate division CSSED10-310 bacterium | reverse complement strand
CTGTCGGTTCACTCCCTCATGAGGACACCACCTCCTGTCTGCTCACCGCGTCTTGTCATGTTCGAGTAACGCCAACAGTGCATCCTTTGTCCCCGTGGCTGCTGTGGAAGCTTGAAAGCCAACGCACCACGACGATCATTGCAAGATTCCGGGTACGACCCCGGAGGAGGCACGACCCCGCGTGTCGCCAGTGAAGGGAGCGCGTGGCGCCAGCCGCGCCCTGGTTTGAGCGGCGGGACCCGCCGCCACACCTCGTGGGTTGGCGCGTGGATCTTCTTACCAGCCCTTTGAGTGTCAACGCTTCTCATCGAAAAGTTAAGGATTCCAGGTGCAACCCCGAATGTCCAGTCGTAAGTCCTTGAACAACAACGCTCTGCAGCGAACATTGCAAGATTCCGGGTACGACCCCGTTGGAAAGAGCGCTTCGCCCGGTTGTTGTGGAAGATTGAAAGCCAACGCACTACGACGATCATTGCAAGATTCCGGGTACGACCCCAATCCTTCTTCCTTATGCCGAAACGAAAGACCGGTCCACATCCACTACCCCGACGCGATAAGGTCATTGCGGAAGCAGAAGGCAACCGTTTATCGGAAATGTAGCCTGATCCATCCGCCTGTTCGTGTGACACGAACGGCGAACCGGCTGGTTCCGGCGTCGGTTTCACCGGCATGCAGGAGACTAGTGCGCCGCCATCCGCGTTGAACATGTCGATATCGTCCACGAATGTCCTATTGGGCAACCGCGGCACCAGTAACTGTTTTCGAGGCACCCATCGCACGTTCCCATGATGCTTGACAAATCCGCAGTAAGAGTCTATATTTGCTTTATTCGCGGTTCGATTTCAAGGAGGTTCACCGTGGGCATTTTCATCAGGAAGTAATCCACCGGGACCACTGTCGAGCCGCGTTTTTCAATCCCCTCGCCATCTGACAGTAACAGGCTGCGCCAGTTGTGCCGGTATCATTTCCGGACGGCTGGCTTAAACTCCACCGTCCAGGGTGTCATTAGAATTCACTCGTGAAGGAGTTGTCATGCAGCGCGCTACGAATCATATCGATTCTCTGGTGGGTCGAATGCTCCCCAAGGATCGAGTGTTCGATTTCGCCGGGTGGCGGGAAACTTCCGGCGTCGCCCGTGCCATGGGTCAGTGCATTGCGGTCTACATCAATCGCCGCGGTTCGATCGTGGCGGCCGTTCAGGGCGAAGGCGAGCCACCAGGCCGAATTCTCCCGCATCCTGGCCGGTATCGGCTGTCCGGCATCCGCGCCGTGCTGTTCCTGCCTGCCAGGGAGGAATTCCCCCGTCCCCGGGACGTGCTGTTCATGCTTCATCATCGTCTTGATCTCATGGTGGGGATAGCACCCGATACCACCATCACGCTTGTCATACCCGGTACCAGAAACGGTGACCTCTTCGATGGGGCTGAGGATATCCGTACGCTGACACCGGACGAACTCCGTCGCCTCGAACTGGCGCCACTGGTTGCCGCGGTGCGGACCGGGCTCGTCGTACCTTCCACCATACGCATCGAAAGGGGAACCAGACCCCGCGCCATGTTGGTTGGCATCTCCTCTCCCGGCCGGGGTGAGGTGATCCGTGGCAACAGCCTCACGGAACTGAAGCGCCTGTGCGAAACAGCGGGATTCGAACCCGCCGTCACCGTCCGCCAAAACCTCAGGAAGCCGTCCGCAGGATTCTTTATCGGCAAGGGCAAGGCCGAAGAAATACGCCGCCAGGTATTGGACCAAGATCTGGACGGTGTCATCTTGAGCGAGGACATCAAGTACACTCAGAAGCGTAATTTAAAATCACTACTGGGAGTGCCGGTCATGGACCGCACCGATTTGATCCTGCGCATTTTTTCACAGCATGCATCGACCGAGGAAGGCCGCCTGCAGGTCAGGATGGCCATGATCAACCAGCATCTCAGGCAAATGGTCAAGGAGCAGCGTTTTCTGGACCGGCCGGGAGCCGGGATCGGAACCAGGGGTCCCGGAGAAACCTCGCAGGAAATGAAACGCCGGCTCATCTTCAAGCGCAAACAGGAGTTGGAGACGCGTCTTGCCAAGCTGGCCATCCAGCGTGAGTTGCGACGCAAACGCCGGGACGCCGCGGGTGCGCAACGCGTGGCCCTGGTGGGATATACCAATGCAGGCAAATCATCATTACTCAACGCGCTCTCCGGCGCTCACATCGAATCCGCCGATAAGCTGTTCACCACACTTGAAACCAGGACCAGGCGAGTGACCATCGCACCAGGGGTGGAGATATTGATGAGTGACACGGTTGGCTTCATCAAGGATCTTCCTCATCATCTCATCCATGCCTTTCATTCCACCCTGGAGGAAGCGCTGGATGCCGATTTGTTGTGCGTTGTGGCGGATGCCGCCGATCCGCATCTCCCAGACCACCTGAACACCATCGATCACACGCTGTCGCTTCTCGACGCCGATCACCTTCCCCACATCATGCTGCTGAACAAGCTCGATCTTCTGGACGAGGAACGGCTGGAGCAGCTACGACTCGATTTTCCGGGCGCCTTGTTCATCTCCACGATGGACCGTCGCGGCCTGGATAGTCTGGGTGCGGAATTGAGCGACTTTTTCCTCCATGTTCAAGCGCCCAGCGAGCTGTTCATTCCATACAGCAGTGGGCGGTTACTCGATGATGTGCATCAACATGGCCGGGTACTGCACCAAGCGTTCGAAAACCTTGGTGTACGGATACGAGTGGTATTGAACGAGCAGAACAGGCGCAGATACGCAGCATTCTTGGATACAGGGGAGTCGCCACAGGTGGGAGTAGGTTAAATGTCACTGAATGTTCAGTAGCCGGAAACAGAGTCCCAATCCGCCAACCGCCGGCGCGCCCGTTCGTTATCCGGCATCAATTTCAGGCAACGTTGCCCGCAGCGTATTGCCGCCTTGGTTCTGCCCCGGGCGTGCACAACCTCTCCCATGCTCAACCATGTCCATGGTTCATCCGGATCGAGGCGGAGCGATCGAGCGAGATACTGCGCCGCCCCTTCCAGGTCACCGTCGTCCAGATGACTCTCGCCCAGCTCCTTGATTATGCCAGCGTGGTCCGGAGCGAGAGCAGCGGCTTTCCGGAGGACCTTCACCGCGGCTGGAAAGGCACCGGCACTGCGGGCGGCTCGACCGGCCCGCCACAGGGAATCAGCGAGAAAACGTTCCCCCGCGGCGCCTGTGATGGCGGGACTGCGTCCCCCGTCGCCCGCCAGGAGGAGGCAACGGTCAATACATCTCGCACCGGCCTTGGTACGGCCCAGGGCATGAAGCGCCTCTCCCATGCTCAACCAGGTCCAGCCCTCGTCCGGTTTAAGACGCAACGCCCTGGCGAGGTATCGGGTGGCTTTCCCGAGTGCGCCTTGATCCAGATAACTCTCGCCAAGTTCCTTTACGATGCCGGCATCATCGGGTTGATATTTTTCCGCTTCCGTGAGGCAGTTCACCGCATCCTGGAATCGACCAGCCGTACGAGCGCTCCTGCCTGCCCGCCATAAGCTGTTGGCCAGGAAGCGGCGCAATGCCGCATCGTGAGGGAGCGAAGTCAGAGCACCACGGGCAGCCTCGGCCGCTTCGAGCCAGCGACCCGCAAAGAACAGGCTTTCCGCCTTTCGACGTGCCGCGAGACCCGGCTCATCATCCACCCTGGCGTTCCCAAACACAGCAGCCGCCTCATCCTGCCTGCCCGCCGCGGCCAGCGCTTCTCCCAGCCAGCGCAGCTTGATATTTTCACCGCCATGCACCAGCGACCGCTGCAATAGTTCCACCGCCGCCCCGGGGCGACCGGCGGCAAGATGATCCCGGGCTAACAGCACCCATGCTTCATGAAGCCCGGGACGGCGTTTGATCAGGCGGTGAAGGATGCGGAACGCAATCCCATGCCTGCCCGTCTCGACATAGTATCGAGCCCGATCCAGCATGCGATCCTCGGGCGGCTGTTCCACGTAGTCGGGAATCAAACCCAGTAAATCGACTACCTGCGAAAATAGTCCCAACCGGGTAAGTCGCAAGGGATAACGATTCCGGCCGGATTGACTGGTCCAATATCGGGAAGCACCCACCCCGCCGCCCGTTTCCTGCAGGATGCCGAAGCGTTCGGGATGATCCGATAATTCTGTATTTGGCAACACGCTGCACTGGGAAATACTCACCACCTTGTCTATCCATTTGCGGTTGCGCATCAAAAACCAGATACTCGCGAAGAAATCTCTCCACGTCTCCGTGGGGAATCCCACCATGAAATTCACGAACACCTTTATACCAGCCTCATGCGCGCCCCTGATCACCGACTGCACATGACGGACACTGCACCCCTTCCGCATGGCATCCACCACTTTCTGTGAACCGCTCTCCAGTCCGATGGTAATGGATTCGCAGCCATTCTTCTTCATGCGCCGGATGAGTCGTCCGTCGATATATGGAGCGGCTTTGATGAATCCACCCCACCGCAATGCCACATCAACGTTCGATAATGCGTCGAGGAATGCTTCAAACTCGCCGTGGGATGCATTGACGGCTGAATCATTGATCTCGAATCGATCGATGTGGTGGCGTGCCGCCAGAAGGCGCATATCCTCGACGATTCGACCGGCGCTGCGGGTCCGATAGCTTCCCCACAGGGTTCGATCCGAACAAAATGCGCAGCGACCTCTGCAACCCCGCCCCATGATCACAGGGAGACTGCGGATTCGGTACAGGTCCAGTGGAAACCCGTCGAACTGCGGTACCGGGATAGTGTCCAAATCTTCGATGGGGGCAGCCCGACCCGTGAACTTCACCTCCTCGTCTTCCATGTACGCGATACCCGGAATTTCCACCCGCCGATTCTCTGCAAGCGCAGTGAGCAGTGCCGGGAACGACCGTTCCGCTTCGCCGAACACCAGGTAATCGATGTAGCGGTTCCGTTCCAGCAGCTCCGGCCCAAGATCCCGGTGGGTGGCAGGTCCACCGAAGACGATCAGCAGATCCGCCACCTGGCGCTTCAGCTCGCGAGCCACGAGTAAGGAACTTTCCAGGGACGCCCGGTTCACACTGAAACCGCATATCTTCGGCACGACCGACAAGACACGATCAATCACATCCCGCAAATAGCAGCGTTGCTCCTCCCACAACGCAGCCACCCTGAGCGGATCGGTCCAGAACACCGATTCACCCTGTTCCCAGTAACCGCTGTGATCCTTCTCCAGCCGACGGAACAACTCGACGTTCAGGTCGAATACGCCCACTTCGTGGCCAGCCTCTCGTGCCGCCGCGGCGATGAGAGCGGGTCCCAGCGGGGGGGTATCGATTGTCCAAGCGGGAGTCTGCAACAGGCTGACTTTCATCTCCGGTGTCCACCATGCGATTGATCGGACATCGTGGTGGCCCGCCAATCGTTCGATCTCGGTGAATCGAGCCGTGCGACACACCGTGTCGCACCTCTCAAGAATACCATGAATACCAAGGCGGTAAAACAACCGATCGAACCGCGATGAAGCGGTTCGATCGGTCTGCTCTCCAGGTGGGGGCTCAGAAGCGCCGGCGATACCGAGCCAGGAAGAATGACAATCCGGCCGCGATCACCAACAATCCCAGCGGCGAGGCGGTTGGAATGACATGATGGGGAGTGGGGCTGGCGGTGGCGGTCACAGCCGGTGTCAGTGTTGCAGAAGGACTGGGCGTCGCGGTGGGCGGCACCTCGGTCGGAGTCAGCGTCGCCGTGGCTGTCGGCGTCAGGGTCGGCGGCACCTCGGTCGGAGTACGAGTCGCCGTGGCTGTCGGCGTCAGGGTGGGCGGCACCTCGGTCGGGGTCCGCGTTGCCGTGGCTGTCGGCGTCAGGGTGGGCGGTAGCATGGTCGGAGTACGAGTCGGCGTGATGGTTGGGGTCATGGTGGGAGGTACCGGCGTAAATGTTGGTGTCGGTGGCTGTGGACACAGCCATTGCAACACGGCGGACAGCACCGCTTGCCCGGTGGAGGTGTCATGCTCCGCGATGAGCGCCCAGGAAGTGGTGAAGAAGACCGTACGCCAATCACCTCCATCCTTGCGGATACAGGTGGATTCACCGCTCGTGCCGTTGGCGGTGAAAACCGTCGCGGCGGTGGCATCGGGATCGATGATATCGCCATATTCGTCGAATCCGGACGGAGCTGTCAGGGCGACACCGCCGGTGAAACCATCGCTGACAGGATCGCCACTGACGCCGTAGAGCGTGGCAGCGCCGGCGCCGTCATCGGTATGCGAAGCCATGCCCAGGTAGTCGCTCATGAAGGAGGTGGTGGGATTGACATCGTAGAGATAATCCTGGGAGCTGAGGAACAGCCGGCCACCAGCCTCGAGGAACGTGGTCAGGTTGGTCTCGTCAGTGGCATTGGGTCCCGCCGTGTCGTAGTAATTCGACCATTTATCGCCCGAGTACCAGATCACCACATCGTAGGCGGCCATGGCTGATGCGGTGGGACCATTGCCGGTGGTACCTGTCACTTCGAAAATCGAGTACGTGTAACCAAGGGCAGTGAGTGCGGCGGTGAAGTACGGGCTGATGTCCGGAGCATCGTTGTCATCATCCACCAGGAGCACGCTGCACTCGCTGGGTTCAGTGGTGGGAATCGGGGTCGGTGTCGCGGTGGCGATCGGAGTGTTAGTGACGGTGGGAGTCCGGGTTGGCGTCGGTGATATGGTGGGGGTTGCGCTGGCGGTTGGTGTCCCGGTCCAGGTCGGTGTATTGGTGGGCGGCGCCGCTGTGGGGGTCCTGGTCGGCGTATTGGTGGGAGTGCGGGTGGGTGTTCTGGTCGGCGTATTGGTGGGAGTGCGGGTGGGTGTCCTGGTTACCGTGGGTGACACAGTAGGAGTTGGAGATGGAGTTGGAGATCCCGCGCAGTCGCCGTAGATCCTCACCAGTTGGTACCCATTCCGCGAGGAATTGCCCGATGTGGTGAAGGTACCCGAGACATCACCTTCGTAGTAATACAGGCTGTCACCGGAGCCGTTCAGCCCCACTTGCGCGACCCCGCCGGAAGGGTAGTAGATGGCGGCGATGTCACCGGCCAGAACCGTGATGTTGAGGGTCTCCGGAAAATCGTTCACACCCACGCTCACCGATACGGTCGATGATCCCCCGACATATAGGTACTGGCTGCCACCCAACGGCCTGATTATGCGCAGCGCGATGGTGCCGGCGGTTACCGCCCGCACGCTCCAGCCGGTCAGGGTACCATCGGCGTTGACCGCCCCTGTGCCGGCACCGTCGTCATAATAGTATGTCGTTGCATCGTAACGATT
>JAFGDC010000185.1 GCA_016932295.1 candidate division CSSED10-310 bacterium | reverse complement strand
GCCGGTTCCGCCGGTGCGAGGAGAAGCGAGGTAATCATGGGTGCGACGTTCATTCAGAAGTTTCTGGCCTGGAAAGCCGGGCTTGACAAGGTGGAAGTGGGGCAGACGGTGGTGGTGGAGCCGGATATCATCCTGACCCACGACAACACCGCGGCTATAATCAAAACGTTCAACTCCATTAAGCCGGGTATAACCCTGGCGTATCCCGACCGGCATGTCATCATCCTCGATCATTGTACGCCGGCGGCCAGCGAGATGCATGCCACCAACCACAAGGTGATCAGGGAGTTCGTAGAGCAGCAGGGCATCCCACATTTTCACGATATCCAGGAAGGCATCTGCCACCAGGTGATAGCGGAGCGTTACGCCGCCCCGGGGCTGCTCATCGTGGGTTCGGATTCACATACCGTCACTGCGGGGGCCTTTGGTACAGTGGCGGTTCCCATCGATCGGACCGAGGCGGCCGGACTCATGGCGACGGGTCGCACCTGGCTCATGGTACCCCCTTCCATCAAGATCGAGCTGACCGGTGAGTTCAAGCCCCACGTGGGTGCCAAGGACCTGATTCTGCAGCTCATAGGAGATATCAGCGCTTCGGGTGCCGACTATCGCTCCGTCGAATTCCTCGGCCCCGGCGCCACCCAGATGTCCATGGAGGAACGCATGACCGTGTCCAACATGATCATCGAAGCTGGTGGCAAATGCGCCTATTTCGCCCCCGACCGCAAGACGCGGAAATACATGAAAGCTTTTGGCCGTCGCAGCGTCAAGGAATTCCTGCCGGATCGCACCGGTAACTACGAGCGGCACCTGAAGTATGACCTGGGGCAACTGGCCCCCGTCGTGGCCAAGCCCCACTCGGTCGATAATGTCAGCAAGGTGACGGACCTCGAGCGCACCAAGATCGATCAGGTGGTGATCGGTACCTGCACTAACGGCCGGATAACCGATTTGCGCGCCGCCGCCGCCATCCTCGATGGCAAGCATGTGGCCCGGGGTGTACGACTCCTCATCCTGCCTGCCTCACGAACCGTGCTCCTGGAGGCGGTACAGGAGAGCATCATCAGGACCATGGTCAAGGCCGGCGCGGTCATCGTCAATCCAGGCTGCGGACCCTGCATGGGTAATCACGCCGGTGTCCTGGCACCGGGCGAAATCTGCCTGTCCACCGCCAATCGGAACTTCAAGGGCAGGATGGGGTGCAAGGACGCCTTCATCTATCTCTCCGGACCCGAGACCGCGGCATATTCGGCCTTGGCCGGTTACATCACCACGATGCAGGAGGACGAGTAATGGCGAGAATCTGGGGACCATACGGCGACGACATCAACACCGACCTGCTGTTTGCCGGAAAATATACGTATCTGGGAAGCAATCCCGAGGATATCATTCCGCACCTGCTGGAGGATCTCGATCCCGAGTTCGCCGGCAATGCCGTCAATGGCGATATCCTGGTGGCGGGTGCCAACTTCGGCTGCGGATCCAGCCGCAATCAACCTGCCGTGGGATTCAAGGCGCTCGATATGACCATCATCGCAATATCATACTCGAGGATCTTCTTTCGGGCTTCCATCAACCTGGGATTGCCCCTGATCAGTTGCCCGGAGGCGGTGGCCGCCTATGCGCCGGGAAAATCCCTGCAAGTGGACCCCGAAAACGCCGTGGTCCTTGTGGATGGAATCAAATATGCGTTCAAAGCATTCGATCCGTACGTGAAAGGGATACTTGCCGCCGGAGGGCTCATCCCCTACGTCCGCGCGCAGATTGACTAGTGGTGTGCTACCAGTCATCCCGGCGCGGCGGGATCCTGCGCTGCTTCGCCACCGCCTGCATGATCACCTTGCCGCAGCCTGGACAGACCCACTTTCGATGCTTGTGAAAACTGCGGTGCTGCTCAACCATCGATTTCCGGCACCGGGGACACCGCATGATGCAACCTCCTTACCAACCCCTTCACGGGCAGGACAAACGCTCGATATGATCGGTTCATGCGCACGCTGCTCGTAAAACCCTACGGACTCAGTGACCATATCCAACCCCCGCTGGGCCTGGGGTACCTGGCCACCGCCGTTCGCGCCAGGCATGACGTGCGAATCATGGACTGCCTCAAGGATCACGTCGATCTGGACGGTTTCGCGCGCCATCTCAAAACCCATCGCTACGATCTCCTGGGCTTCCAGTGCTACACCATGGACCTGCCCTTCATCAAGGCAGCGGTGGCCCTGGCGCGTTCCCACCAGCCGGCGGCGGCGGTGGTTCTGGGCGGACCGCATCCCTCCTCCGATCCCGCCGCCACCATGCAACGATTCCGCGCCGAGGTTGATTATATCTTCTTGGGGGAAGCGGAAATCGGTTTTGCCAGGCTGCTGGATCTTCTGGAAAACGGCTCCGGCGATCCGGCGGCGATCCCGGGACTGGGCTGGTGGCGGGATGGAAAACCGGTGGTGAATCAGCCTGTCCGTCCTGAATCGCTCGATGACCTGGGCATGCCCGCCTGGGACCTGATCCGGCCGGAAGAATACCCTCCGGCCCAGCATGGCGCTTTTTTCAAGCGGTTTCCCATCGCCCCCATCCTCACTTCGCGGGGGTGTCCGTTCCAATGCGTGTTTTGCGCCGGCCGCAACATCACCGGCCTGCGTCACCGACGACGTTCCATTCAGCATATCATCGAGGAAATGCGCCTGCTCATCGATGCGCATGGTATCAAAGAACTACTGATCATTGACGACAATTTCTCGTTTAACCGGCGGCACGCCAAGGCCCTGTTGCGAAAAATCCTCGAAGAGGGTCTGGAATTCACCTGGGCGACTCCCAACGGCGTGCGCATGGAGACTCTGGACGATGAGCTGGTGGGATTGATGAAAGCTACCGGACTCTACCTGGTGTCACTCGGTATCGAGTCGGGATCGGATCGCGTGCTGCGTAGCATCAGGAAGAATTTCAATCAGGTGACCATCGCGACCACCATGCGGATGTTGCGGCGTCATGATATACCTGTGGCGGGCTTTTTTGTGATGGGATTCCCCGGCGAAAGCCGGGCGGAGATCGAAAAGACTATACGGCTGGCGCTGCGCCTGGATCTGGTACGGGCTAATTTCTTCACCTTTCTGCCCTTCCCGGGAACCGAGTCATATCGGGCGTTATTGGCCAGCGGCGAGCTGGAGGCGGTGGACTGGGAACGGTTCTTCTTCATGAACGCCGCCTATACCCCGAAAGGGATGAGCCGTCACGAACTGAAGAGGCTGCAACGCAAGGCATTCCTCCGCTTCTTTCTGCGCCGCCGGATACTGCTGTACAACCTCCGAAGCGTACGCTCGTTCAAGCATTTCTATTTCCTGCTGAAACGGTTCTATCACTGGATACTGATGCGGCGATAACACCTCCGATTCAGGAAAACAGAATCAGGAAAGATATCAGGCGCTGCTGCCGCCGGTCCGCCATCGGGCACTATCCGGCGATAATGGAAGAAACATGCGGAACGAGGATGTACCCATTCATCTCATGTGATCTCCTCCCGTCCTATTGGGAGTATTCGCCGCACTATTCCGTATAAGGAAGTACCGACTGGGAGAATTCCGAAGGGGTTCGAAGGGAATTGATGTGCAGCGCGGCGCGCATTGGCGGCGTGCGCGATC
>JAFGDC010000184.1 GCA_016932295.1 candidate division CSSED10-310 bacterium | reverse complement strand
GTTTAGAAACCTGGCATGCCCACATCGTTCCAAGGCGGTCGGATTACCCGGATTGACGGTGAGCACCTGTTCGTACAGCTCGATCGCCTCCTCGTAACGCCGTGCGGCGGCAGCGGCAGAGGCCTGATCCAACAGGCGGACGACCTGGCGGATCATGTCCGCCGGATCGGGCAGGGCGGCGAAATCCGGGCGCCGGTCCGAACCGTCCCCTTCCAGGTAGCCGAGTGCTTTCAGACGCGCCAATTCCTCGTCGTTGATTTCACGCTGGGCGGAGGTGTGCTCCATCGATCGCACCACTTGTTGGAAATGCCGGTCCAGGATTCTGACCAGATCAGGATCGGGGTCCGCAACCTGCTCCTCGATGGGATCATTGGCGAGATCGTGCCACGTATCTACAGTGCTCTTGATACCTTTCACCGTTGATGTCCGCACCGCGGCCAGGGGATGCCAGCCGAAATCGAGATAGGATTGCAATGATTCGATCCGGGCCGGTTTTTCTTGGGGGGCCTGGGTACTGCGCAGCGCCGTGGAAAAATCGGTACCATCCACTTCCGGGTTTGGACCGAGTCCTGCCAGTGCCGCCAGGGTGGGAGCGATGTCGACGCATTCCGCCTGGTAATCGAGGATGACGCCGGCCGGGATGGAGTCGGCGACGAAGACCAGGGGTACGGAGACGGTGCCATCGTAGAGGAGCGTGCCATGAGTTTGTTCGCCGTGGGCTCCCAGGCTCTCGCCGTGATCGGCGGTCAGGCAGATCAGCGGCTTTGTGGATTTCTCGCTCAACGCGTTCAGGAACCGTTCGATACATCGATCCACGTAGCTGACCTCGGCGCTGTACAGTTCGTCCCTGGTCCCCTTGTTGAAAGGCGGCGGCGGCGCATAGGGAAGGTGGGGATCGTAATAATGGAGCCAGATGAACAGGGGATGAGCGGATCGCTTCTGGAGCCAGTCCATGGCCGCCGCGGTGACCTCCCCGGCCAGGCGTTCATTGTAATGAGACTGCCAGGCGGCGCCGCCCGTGCCGAGTTCGAGGAAGCGGTCGTCATAATAGTGGAATCCCTGGGCGAGTCCGAACTTGGCGTGCAAGGGATAGGCGCCGATGAAGGCGGCTGTGTGGTAGCCGGCTGCCGCCAGTCGTTCCGCCAGGGTCACCTCCCGGTCCGGCAGATAATAGGTGCCGTTGTTGCGCACACCGTGCCGGTGGGGCAGCCGTCCGGTGAGGATACTGGCGAACGATGGCAGGGTGATGGGGACCTGACATATGCATTCCCGGACGGTGGTCCCCATGCGCTGCAATCGATCCATGCAGGGGGTGGTGAGTCGCTGGTTGCCGTATCCTCCAAGATGATCGGCGCGCAGTGTATCGACGGAGATGAGCACGATATCCGGTGGATCGGACTGGCGGTGGCAGGAAAATATGCCCATGAACAGTATACCGGTGACGGCGGTGAGACCGGCGGTGAGACCGGCGGTCAAGAATGGTCGGATGGTCCTGGGAACAGGCTGTCGGCATGTATGAGTAAGGCTGCGCGGTGGTCGCTGCATCATCGCTCGCTTCCTTTCAAGCCTTGCGCCGGAAGGTGTTACATGACAAGACTATAGACCGGATCGCGCTCTTTGTCGACTACGGCTCGGGCCGGACCATGCCACGGCGGAACATAGGAAAAGTGTCTGTTTCATGCGGTCGGATCGTGATGCTGCAGTAGCATACGCGCCACCGGTTCCGGCAATCCTCCGCCCGGGCCGCCCGAGCTTCCCGGCACCGGCCAGGGAGACGGAAGTCGATGCCGATGGCGCATCGATCGTCCTTACAGTGAAGCGCCTGGTCCTTTCCGCTGAACCCCTGGCAGCAGGCCACCCCGGCTCTCCTTCGCCTGGGTTGCCGGGCACCGCCCCGTCGGAGATGGAGAACAACCAAAAATTCGCTTCACTTTTAACCCTGCCGACAGTAATATTACCAACTATTTCCGTCGATGTGGCCATGGTCATTAACCTGGAACATAAGGAGAACATAATGCTACCGGACAATGTGAAGCTTTTTATGGGTGGACGTGGACTCGAGGAAGAGGTGCCCTGTCACTGGTCGTCGCCTACTTTCGTGGTTGACAAGGCATGGGAAAAGGTGAAAGAGGTCGGCCGGGCTTCTCTGGATGCCTATATGAGCTACTGCAGAAGTTTCGGATTCAAGCACAGTTATTTGTTGGGGCTCGACATTCTGATCACCGGCGTCATCGGCCAGGATCGGAAGTCGGTGGTGGATATCCGCCCAACGATCCTTGAAGGTCCCTGCTGCAACAGCTACCCCGCCTGTCCGAATTTTTATCCGTCACGGCTTTACGCCCGTGCCACTCACGAGGGTCTGAATTTGGACAGCATTGACTGGGAAGTGCATCCAACGAAAATCCGGGACGAGATCATCGGCGCGTTCCAGGCGATCTGGGAAGCCCGTGGCAATCCGGGCAAACCGGTGGTGGCCGTATTGACCAGGCCGTATCCGGAGAGTGAAGAGGAAACCGCCCATGTGCTCATGCTTGAGCGCCTCGGAGCGCTCGGTTACAAGGCATTCCGGATCACCCCCGACGAGGTGCCCTCGGTGAAGAGCGGCAAGCTGCATGTCCACGGAATTCCGATCGACATCTGCTACCGCAGGATCGAGCGCGTGCATGTTCCCATGTTCTATGGGTGGCCGTTCGCCATGGACGTGGTCTATCATTGCCCCAATACCGTGTTTTTCAATCCCTGGGAGATCGATGATCTGCGCTCGAAGACCATCGAGGAGCAGGCGTTCCGGCAGTGGGAATGGCGGACCGGGAAGTCCGTGTCCCGTCCGGTCACCTTGCTGGGCAAGGAAATTACCAGGGAGAATGTCCACAAGATGATCATGGGCGGCGGCGGTTTCGCGCTGAAGAAGTGGAACAGCACTGGGGGCAAGGGCGTGTTCCTGCACACGTATGAACCGATGTCCGGCGCCGTGTACGACAAGTTGTATAAACGGTACGACGGCCGGCACATGGTGCTCATGACCAAGGAGAACCTGGAGGAACACTTGGCGGTGTTCGATGACTTCCAGCAGGATGCCGCCATCCAGCAGATGCGGACCATCGACGCCCGTGCCATAGGTGAGGAAGAGCGCTTGGTGTACGATACGAGAATCAATGTCCTCTACAACGAACTGGACAAGGAATGGCGGTTCATCTCCGGTATGTCGCGCACGGTACCGTGCGGGCCAACCCTGGAGAACGGCAACTCGCTGCTGACCAACGTCAGTTCCGGCGCTCACATGTCACCGCTGGTGATCGGTCACACCAAGGGCGGCAACACCGAAGGCATGATCTTCGGCCCGTTGCTGCAGGCACTCATGGCGGGCAAGACAGAGACCGTTATCTGATCGCGCCTCAAGAATACAAGTCGCGCCCCCCGGCCGGGGGGCGCGCGTCATTCATTGCATCCTGTACGGTATCCGGACGGGATTATCGGATCCACCGATCTCCGCCGGTGGCATTCAACGTCGCCAGCAGTTCCTGTTCGAGCCGGGTGAAATACTGGAGCCACTGCAGGAAGGTGAGTGCGCGTCCGAGGTGGCGATTTTTGACCGTCAACCTGCCCCACTCCTCATGTTCAAAGCAGTTCAAACGTTGCCGCAGGGTACGGGTGACCGCCTCGTCCAGGCTGCGCACCTCCTCCAGTGTCATGCCGGTGGGGGTGATCGCGGGACGGTATGACAGGAGGATTCCGTCCGGCAGTTCGGCTGGCGGCTGGAGATGACTGCCTCTGACCAGCCAGGGGCGTACCCAGGAGCGCAGGACCAGGCGGCGTGAGAATCGTTGCTGCAGCCCGATGAGATACACCAGCAGATCGATACCGGCGCGGCGCACGTCCGCCGGGACCTTTTCGAGCAGATCCAGGCTTCGTCGCCGCGCATCGAGCATCTCGTTCACTGCCCGCACCGCCGGTTCGCGCGGCGTCCGGGTTTCGCCATCTTGCAGATTCATCGCCGCTCCTTGCGATTCACCCGCTCCGGGTGCTGCCGGATCTGTGGTCTCAGTTCTTTCCGTAGACGATCGCCTCGAAGTTGTCCACGGTGCTGGTGTCCATGCTTTCGATCCTGGCGTGCAGCGCCTGGGCGCGGGGATGGTAGTTCCTGATCCAGCGCTCCGCGAGGAGACGCTTGCGAGGGGACAACGCGCCCTGGGTGAGCATTTCATAGCCGGCGAAGGTGATGATTCCCAGTTCCGCTATGTCCCGCGAGCGCAATCGCAGATAGGCATCGCTTCTGGTGTCCATGAAGTCGCCGAGCAGTATCTGGCCGGCATCCACCAACCAGTTCTTGCACTCTTTCAGCATGGCGTGGATGGTCAATTCCTGGCCGCCCTCGTCATCGTCATCATGCCCATAATCCATTGAATACTCGAAATCCCCGCCGCCGCTGTCCGTGCTTTCCTCTGTTTCCGTCTGGCCGTCGCCGGCTTCGCAGAAGGCATCGATCGCCTCTATATACCGGCTGATTTCACCACCCCGGATGAGGCTCTTCATGGCGAACAACACCTGGATTTCGGTGGTGCCCTCATAAATCGGCGTCACGCGGGCATCGCGGTAGTAGCGTTCAGCCGGGTAGTCCTTGGTGTAACCGTTGCCCCCCATCACCTGGATCGCCATTGAAGTGATCGGTATGCTCTGTTCCGTGCACCAGTACTTGGCCATCGGGGTGAACATGTAGAGCATCCGAAGCCAGTAGCCATGCTCGGCGACCAGGCCGGTGCGCCTGGGATCGTCAGCGGCCATGTGTTCGAGCTTCAGTCGATAGGCTCGTTCCATATCGGCCATGATGGCGGTCTTGACGACCAGTGTCCGCATCGCTTCGATCCACATGGTCATGTCGGCCAGCATCTCCTGCACCAGTGCATGATTCTTGATGGAAACGCCGAACTGTTTACGGTCCGCGGCGTATGCCAGCGCTTCGTTCAGCGCCGCCTGGGCGATACCGGTAGCCTGGGCGGCAACACCCAGCCGGGCCATGTTCATCAGGGTCAGCATGTGCTTGAAACCCTGATTCTCGACGCCCAGCAACACTGCCGGCGCGTTGTTGAAGACCATGGCGGTGGTGGGGGATCCCTTTATGCCCAACTTGTCTTCAAGGCTGATGATCTCCACGTGTTCATCACGCTTGCAGGCAAACAGACTCAGACCTTCGGTGGTGCCGGCCGCGGCTTCGTCGGTGCGCGCCAGCACCAGTGAAATATCCGCTGGTCCGTTGGTTATGAAATGCTTGTTGCCATTCAACAACCAACCATCTCCATTGCGGATGGCCCGGCAGGTGATTGCACCCAGGTCGGAACCGGCGTTGTCCTCGGTGAGCGCCATGTTGCCGTCATACTCGCCGGTTACCAGCTTGGGAAGCAGTTCATTCTTGGTTTTCTCGTCGCCGAATCGTTCGATGGTCTCAGCCACACCGTCCGTCAGGGCGAATACGGTCATGATCGAGCTGTCTGCCGCGGATAGCAGTTCCGTGGTCAGCATAAGTACCACGGAACTCATGTTCTGGCCGCCGTACTTACGATCGATGGCCATCCCATACAGCGCCGAATCAGCCAGTTCCCGCAATGAAGCCTCCAGGTCGGGATGCAATGTCACCACGCCGTCCCTGAAGCTGTTGCCTTCCTTGTCGATCTTTCCGGCTCTCGGTTTGATGGAAGTCCCCGCGATCTCTCCCACAAGCGTCAGAACCTCGCCGTAGAATTCCTTCGCCTCCTCTACCGAGGTAAATGGGCAATCCTCGCCGTTGAAGCCGTCCTCGATCAGGGGTATCAGCGAGTCCCAATCAATGCCCCGCTCCACCATGAACTGCATGTCATTGTTTTCCAGATACAAATTCACTTTCTTCTTCATCGCGTTCTTCCTCCCGGGATTCTTGATTCGATGATGCCGCCTGATTGTATATCACGAGCATGAGGAGGGCAAGGTTGTTATGCAATGCGTCAAAATCGTCTCGGACGGCTGGTGTACCTGCATAACGCCCGCCGGAAGCGGAGTTTTCGGTGCTGGTCATCCCCGGGGGAAGGCCCTGTGCGGAAAAGGGAAATCCGTTGCATTGTAAAACAAATCCACTCCAATTAAGATATTTGGGAACAGGTTCCGAACAGGATCTGTGCATCTGATGCCAGGAGTCACTCATCATTTCCAAGGAGCGCAGGATGGCCAATGTGCTGCGGCCGATTCCCCACGAAGATCTGGAATTTTTCCGCCGTTACCGCGAGGACTTGTTTTTCCCTTCGGTTCGTTACAGGAATCCGGCTGGTGAATATGTGCCGATCATCTACGTGGATTCAACCGCCATGGGCTCACCGCTGCGCAGCATCGAGGATGCCATCCGTCATATCATGGCCCAGGGTGATCTGGAGGCCATCGACCGGCAGTACCGGGATGCGCTCGATGCCCTTGTGGGGCATACTAACGGTGGCGATGAGTACAGCTTTATACCCATCGGCACCGGTTGCACCGGGGCGATGAACCTGCTTTTCCGGGACATTCTCTGCCTGCGAGCGCCGGAACGGCTGGCCAAAGATGGATTGTCGGATGCGATCCCCGATTCGGCCAAACCGGTCTTCATCACGACGCTCATGGAGCACCACAGCACCGATCTGACTATCCGTGAATGTTTCGGCAAGCAGATGATCCATCTTGGTTTCGACACGCGGGGTTTGCCGAACATCACCGAACTGGAGTACCACCTGCGCCGCTTGCGAACCGCCGGCGAGAATCAGGTGTACGTGGTTTGTTCCGGCGGAAGCAACGTGACTGGTCTCCAGCCCGATCTGCGGACCATGGCGGCACTTTCCCACGAGCATGGCGGAGTGTTCGTGGTCGATCTCGCCGCCGGAGGACCGTATACCAGGATCGATCTGCAGGAAATCAACGCCGATGCCATCGGGCTTTCCATGCACAAGTTTCCGGGTGGACCGCAAACCTGTGGACTGCTGATTCTCAGAAGATCCATATTGAACCACAGCCGTTGGTGTCCACCCCCTGCCACCATGCCCACCAAGCTGGAAATCATCCGGACGGGGATGGTGATGGACATCAAGGCCGCAATGGATATCGACCGTATCCGGCGGCTGGTGTCGTACTACTCGGAAACCGCCCTGACTCGTCTTGCCCGTAATCCTCTCATCACCGTTCTTGGCCATCTCGATGTCAGCCGATTTGCCATCATCTCGCTGCTCATGGTGGCTGAAATCGAACCGGCCGAGGCTGCCGAGTACGGTTCATTCGTCCTGGAGCGAATGTATCCCGACGGCAGGCGGATTCATTTCGTGCATCACAATTTCATCGCCCGGCTCCTGAGCGATATTTACGGCGCACAGGTTCGTCCCGGCTGTTCTTGCGCCGGGGCATACGGTCACTGGCTGTTGCAGATGGATCCGGAGATCTCGCAGTACCATCGCAACCGGATCGACCAGGGACTCCTTGATCAGAAACCAGGCTGGGTGCGGATCACCTTCAACGAGATGAATACTCCCCAGGAGGTGGAGACGGTACTGGATGCGGTCGATCACCTGAGTGAGCACTGGCGGGATTATATACAGGGATATGAGCAAAATCCCGAAACCGGTGAGTTTCTACCCAGGGGAGAGATGCCGTCACACATCGTGGAGCCTGATTGGGATTCCCTGGGTGTCACAGCCGGAGGCTATTCCGCGGGTATCGAGGCGTTCATCCGTCGGGAAATCCTGCCCAACGCCGCCAACACCCACACCGAGACCAGCTTCACCGGAACCATCTCAACGCTCTGGTATCACTGGGCGCATGACAAGGTGTTGGAGGCGGTCGGCGCGGATCGGCATTACGCATCCAAATTCATCCGTGCCGGCTATACCTGGGTGGAACTCGTCCTGTTCTACCTCGGTGACCGGCTCACTGAATGCCTGGACAAGCGGTTTGCGCTGCGGGCAAGAATGTTCCCGAACGACCGGTCCGAGTATTTCACCCTTGGTGTCGACTGCCGTCGCATCTTGTCTCAGCTCGTGGGGCACCTCACCGTCTGCGCCGGCCTTGACGAAGTGCTTGCCGGTGCGGCCGCCGCCGGCAACAGGGGGCGCGTGTTGC
>JAFGDC010000021.1 GCA_016932295.1 candidate division CSSED10-310 bacterium | reverse complement strand
CGTTCGGTGACGGAGACCAGCATGATGTTCATGATGCCGATGCCGCCCACTACCAGTGAGACGCCTGCGATGGCGGCCAGCAGGGTGGTAAAGGTGCCGGTGACGTCCGTGGCGATTTGGGTGAGTTCCGTCTGGCTGCGGATGAAGAAATCATCATCGTCGCCTTCCCGTAGTCGGTGGCTGTTGCGCAGGATCGCGGTGATTTCTTTCTCCGCCTGATCAATAGTGTCCTCACTGCGGGCGCTGGCATAGATCATGTGGATCGTTTCACCGTCGCCCAGTCGATACATCACCGTGCTGTAGGGCGCCAGGATAGTATCATCCGAATCCGAGCCCATGGCGCTTTGGCCTTTTGCTTCCAGGACACCGATCACGGTGAAGGGGACGTTGCGAATCCTGATTCTGGCGCCGATGGGAGAGGTTTCGCCGAAGAGTTCATCCACCACTGTTTTACCCAGGATAGCCACCTTGCGGCGGGATCTGATATCGCGATCGGTGAACATTGAGCCGCTCTCCAGCGTCCAATCGCGGATGCCGAGATACTCCTGATCAACCCCGGCGATCGATGTGTTCCAGTTGCCCTTGTCAGAGATGACCTGATCCCTGGCGCGTATCATGGGCGAGATATAGAGGAGCTGGGTGGATTCCCGTTCCAGTTGTTCAATATCAGCCAGGCTGATGGTATAGCGGCTGGAGGCGCCTTGGCTGACTCCCCGGGACTGGGCGTGAGATGGCATGATCATCAGCATGTTGGTTCCCAGGGAGGCGATCTGGCCCTGGATTGAACCCTGAGCACCTTCGCCGATGGCGATCAGGGCGATGACCGAGGCCACGCCGATGATGATTCCCAGCATGGTCAGGAAACTACGGAGCCGATTCTTCAGTATGCTTTTATAGGCGATCTTGACCAGGCTGCCCACTTTCATGGCCACCCACCTTTCCTGCCGTTGCACGGTTGTTTTCATCGCCGGGTGCCATGGCCGCTTCCTCGGCGGCGTTCCGGCGTTTCATCACCGGTTGATCGGAGATGATCCGGCCATCCAGGAGGCGGATGATTCGCATGGTGTACTGGGCGATTTCGGCGTCATGGGTTACAAGTATAATGGTTTTCCCCTGGTCATTGAGTTGCTGGAACAGGGCCATGACCTCTCTGGATGTGTGGGAATCGAGATTTCCTGTCGGTTCGTCCGCGAGGATGATGGCCGGTTCGTTCACCAGCGCCCTGGCGATGGCGACCCGTTGTTGCTGGCCGCCGGAGAGCTGGGTCGGATCATGGTGCATGCGGTCGCCCAGTCCGACCTCCTGGAGCGCCTGCCGGGCCCGGGTGCGGGGTTGGGAGATGCGTCCCGTACGGTCATACAGCAAGGGCAGTTCGACATTCTCCAGCGCGGTGGTGCGGGGCAGCAGGTTGAAGCCCTGGAAGACGAAGCCGATTTTCTGGTTGCGGATGTCCGCCAACTGTCGGCGATTCAATTCATTGATATGCACGCCGTCCAGGAAGTAGTCGCCGGTGGTGGCGTAATCCAGGCCGCCGAGGATGTTCATGAGCGTCGATTTCCCCGATCCGGAGGTTCCCATGACCGCCACGAACTCGCCCTCGGTGACGTTGAGGGAAATGCCGCGCAGTGCGCGCACCCTGATGTCGCCCACCAGAAACGTCCTCGTCACGTCACGAAGTTCGATGATGCTCACGACGACGCTCCTTATAATCCGCTGCGTCGCATGCCACGGGCCTGCGGAGGCGGGCCGAAGGGCATGCTGATGCCGGATTTCTTTTGCTCCTCCTGGTTTTTACTGAAGCCTGTGATCACCGGTACTCCTTCCAGATCCTCATCACCGCGCAGAATCCGAACTATCTCGGTGTTCACGCCATCGGTGACACCGGTTTCCACCAGCGCGACACGCGGCGAGCCATCCTCCTGCAGGACGAACAACCTGCCGGCTTCGGAGTAATTGAAACCGCCGCCTTCTCCACCCATGCCCATTCCACCTCCAGCCCCACCATGACTGTCACCCCGGACCGCGCGGCGGGCACGCATAAGTTCCATCATTTCGGTGGATGGTTTCAGCGTCAGGGCCGAGTTCGGCACAAGGAGCACATCCTTCTTCTGATCCAGCAGAAAATCGACGGTGGCGGTCATTCCCGGGAGCAGGACCCGGTCTTCGTTGCTGGAATCCACGACCACCGTGTAGGTCACCACGTTTGAAATGGTGGTGGGTTGCAGCCGGATCTGTCGGACGATGCCTGTGAAGGATCGATCCGGGAATGCCTGCACCTCGAATCTGACCGCGAGTCCTTCGGTGATCAGGCCGATATCACTTTCGTCCACATCCACTTCGATCTGCATCTTGGATAGATCTTCCGCGATAATGAACAATTGCGGCGCCTGGAGACTGGAGGCGATGGTCTGGCCGGCATCGACGGACCGCTCGATGATGGTGCCGTCGATGGGGGCTCGGACGATGGCGTAGTCAAGATTGATGCGCGCTCTATGCAGTGCGGCATCGGCGGATTGCACCCCGGCTTCGGCGGTCTCCAGGTCCGTTTCGTAACTCAGGTATTCGGTCTCGGAGATGAAACCCTTCTCGAACAGGCTCTTGTTCCGCTTGAATTCCGCCTGAGCCTTGTGCAGCAGAGCCACGGCCTTGGCCTTGCCGGCCTGGGCATCCCGGACACTGGCATCGAAGAGCGCCGTGTCCAGGCGTGCCAATACCTGACCGGCGGCCACCCGATCGTTGAAATCGACTTCCACGGTGGTCAGGGTGCCCGACACCTGCGCGCCGACGTTCACCGTGCCAATGGCGCTCAGTGTGCCGGTGGCGGTGATGGTGTTTTCGATGTCGCCGCGGCTGATCACGGTGGTTTGATACCCATTGCCGGATTGGACGTCGGAACGGTGATGGTAGAAGTAATAATATGCGCCTCCCCCAACTACCAACAGGACAAGTAGCATGATCGCCCATTTTTTCATGAATCGCCCCTTTCATCGCCGGCGGTCGCCGTCTGTATCCTTTCGGGGATGCCGACCATTATCAACAAAGCCTTGCGATCACCGCGGGAGTAAGCCAGCGCCAACCGCTTGACAGCCAGATCGCAGGTGGCGGTGATCTCCTCATACTGTGCATTCCTGAACTGCACCCGCGCCTGGCTTACCTCCACCAGCGTCGCCGCATTCACACTATACCGTTCCTCCTGGGTTTGGACAGCTTCTCGCGCGTATTCCAGGGTGGCTCTCGCCGCGGTCAGTTTCTGCATGGCCGACTCGTGATCCTCCGCCGCCTGCCGCGCCTCGATGGCCGCCTGCTGTTCCAACTGCGCCAACTGGATCTGTTGCTGGGTCAGGTTCAGCTTGGCTTCGGCCATTGCGTGACGGGTGGAGTGGCGGTCGTAGAGCGGTAGGTTCAGATTTACGCCCATTGCGGCATATGGATTGAGGTCGGTTATCTGAGTGCCGAAGGACTCGTCGCTGCTGTCACTCACGGAAGTGCCCGCGTCCACTCCGAGCGAGATCGTCGGCCAGTAGCCGGCCCGAGCGATGCGGATACTCTGTTCGGCGGCTTTCACCTGAAGACGCCGGGCGGCGAGATCCGCTCGTTCCGATGCGGTTATCGAGTCAAGGATGCCGTCATGGTTGAGGACT
>JAFGDC010000183.1 GCA_016932295.1 candidate division CSSED10-310 bacterium | reverse complement strand
GAGGTGAAAAGGTACCGAACCTACTCTTCGGGAACCTCCAGATAAGGCCACAACCGCGCCTTGTTGCCGAAGAAATCAGTGGCCGCCGCCTCCAACAGGTACGTGTCCAGGGGCACTTGTCCGCCAGCCAGTGGGAAATACAGGCCGAAAACGCCGTCACCGGCGCCGAAGTCCTGCTGAGTTCCATCGTCCACCATGTAGACGCCGGTGGGGATGCCGTCGTAATACAGCTCCACGTCGGCGATACCGATGCCTTCCAACCCCATGCCGTAGAGCAGCATGTTCAGCTCACCTCCGGTCGAGGCGCTGATTCGTTTGTCGAAATATCCGCCCATGACCACCGACGGCGTCGTATCCATGGTGTAGGTCAAAGCCGGATCACCCAGATACGTGTAGGGTTCAATGATCACCATGTAGCTGGGGTTACTCAACAGGTTGTAGGTCTTGGCGGCGTGGATGGCGGCGCCGATCATCTGCAGATGGTTGTGGAAATAATTCAACAAGAACGAATGAGCCAGGTAATAATCAGACCAGAAGCCGCCGAAATTACAGCCGCCCCAGAGCGCCGCGGCGCCGTAATCGGCATTTGCGGTATTCACGAAGTGCTCGCCGAAGGAATCCACCAGCGGATTCGCGAACCGTACGGTGTTACAGGTCATGCTGAGAACAAACGGCAGTCTGCCATGGTTGCCAAGGCGGTCGATGTCGTTAAAATCGAACATGGATTCCCAGCTCCAGGAACCGGCGTGACCGAGAAAGGTCACCATCAACTTTCCCTCGTTGATCTCCCGGAGGATGTCCTCCTCGTAGTAACCGAAATCATATCCGTCGATCTCCTTGTTCACCCAGTCCACCGTCAGCCCGCTCCTCTCCGGCTGGATGATGTCGCTCGTGATGCGGGTCACTTGCAAACCGAGCGCATCCTGCTCGGAATCATTGAAGCCCCCTGTGATGAACAGCAAGTTCTTCCGCCAATTCTCGGGAGCGCGCATGGAGGTCGCCTGGAACGACTTGTCGACCACGATCGCCAGCTCGGCAAGGTTGTCCACCGCCAACCGTCCCCAGTACATGTCAGGCAGGTTGTCGGAGCCGCTCACGCAGACCATCTGCTCATCCACCATTGCCTCGCCGTAAAGGTAATCATAGTTGGCCGCGATCCTCGGATCGCCTCCCGATTCCTTCAAGCGGGGCGGCGGAGCGCCGTTCCCCGTCGCATAGAAATCCTTCCCATACGAGGGCACCAGGTTCCGATTCACGCCGTCCGGCAGATACCCCTTGTAGTCCCATGTGGCGTCACCCACCAACAACAGAAACTGCGGCGCGGGAGCCTGCCAGTGATGAAAGGCAAACTCCATGAACGACTGGATGGCGGGGGGATGGAACAAACCGCAGCTGAATTCGTCGTAGATATCCTCCACATCCACCGTCATCACTGAATAGCCGCGCCCTTCCTGGAGTTGAACAAGCGGCGTCACGCCCGGCATCAGTTCATCGTTCGTCACGATGATGTAATCCGCCTGGTTGGTTTCCTCAGCGAGCCGGGCGGATTCGTCATGAGTCACCGCCGGCTGCGCGATGGCCCCGGTGCCGCTGGCGATGAATTCAGCCGGTGCGGACAGGTCCAACTGGAATTCCACCGTGTACGGGCCTCCACCGGACACGGTCATGTCCGACAGTGACTTGTGACTGGTCAGGTTGAAGATGTGGACAACGGGAGAATCGAAGCTGTAGAGCCGAAAAAGGGTCGCTCCGGCGGCGCCTTCCGGACTGCGGAAACGCAGCCTGTCATCGTGCGCGACGAAGCGCCTCTGGTAGGTGACATTCACCCAGTTGAGCCAGACCGCATCCAGTTCCCCCGCCCCCGTGTCACCCGGAACATCCATGCGCAACTGGTTCTGGCCGATGAGCAGGTCCTGGTGGGATATCTCCGCAACATATTCCAAGGGCTGCAACCCGTCCCAGGTGACATCACCCACTTGCCGCCCGTTTAGATATATGCGCACATGATGATCCGGATCGACATCGGAGGCATCGGTGGCACCATGCAGATGCACGGTGACAGAGGCGGTTCCCACTGCATCACGGTCAGGAGATACCACGTCGAGCTGCACCGTCTTGGATTCATAGGCGCGGATCTCCTCCCACAGCCAGTTGTCCTCCGGCCACCCCGCGATCTTGTTGTCCTCGAAATGAATCGTATCGGTGAAGGACGCCGCCACCGGCGCCCCGGCCGGCGGCGCGCTCATCGTCTGAAAACGCCGGCCGCTGCCCTCACCATGCTGGAACCAATACACATTGGCATCCGTATAGGGATCATAGCCGCCGTCATTCTCCCGGTATGGTTCCGTATAGAATTCCAGGTAGTCTCCGGCATCAAAGCTGCCATCCTCAATGCCCACCAACCACACATCGATCTGCCGTCCCTGGTTCCACACCCGGAAGGTCGTGTGATCTTCGCCCACCAGGTCCAGTTGTGAGCCAATCCGGGTGATGCCAGGTGCATCCTCGGTGGCGAATTTGTACCACTCACCATTGTCCTCATCGCGCGGCAGCCACAGGGACGCCGCGCTTTCCTCCAGTGATTGCCGGTTGTCGGCACGCCACTCCCGTGCCTGGTCGTAATTGACCAACAAGCCGCGCATGGAGCGCTCGAAGTCGGACCCCATAGGATCGGCACGAAACAGCACTTCCGGCTGCGCCCCCTCGAAGTCAATCGACAGAATCACTTCCTGAATGACATCCACCCGGCGGGAGTCCGCGTCGTACCGCACAGGATTCACGCAAAATGCCGCCACCCGCTGGCTTCGAACCCAGCCTTCACCTACCTGCCGAACCACCTGCCCGGCATCATCGTCCTCTTCGAGACTTCGATACCGGGTACCCTCTTCCTCGTACACCGGCAACACCACGCCGTCGAGCACATGATGCCGGACAATTTCATAGCTGAGTCGCAGATCGACGCCGGCTGGAACACCCAGAATACAGATCTCGCGAGGCAGCACCGGCGCTCCGGGAACATGGGAAAACCCGGTGAAGAATCGATCGAGCCGGGTCACCGCCTCACCATCGAGTTCCTGATCGAGGACATACCGCACATTGATGGAATCGCCGCCGGAGTCGAGGATCGTGAACCGCTCGGCGGCCATCGGCTGGGCCATGGTGCCGATAGTCAGGAAAAGAAGCAGGAAGAGTGGCACAAGCAACTTCATCTGGTCCCCCTTGAATTTTGTATCCCCCTCGAACAGATGCATCCCTGCCTGTCCTGAAGATGAACAAGCAAAAGCCATTATACTGACAACCAATTTCCAGATGCAAATGAGGATCGCCGCGACCACCGCGGTCCGCCACGCCCGGCCATCGGCTTGCCGGTAACCGCGAGAGGCGGCGGAACAACCTTCAGATCAAGCCGTCATGCTCAACCCAGGGCAGCGGCAAACAGCTCCCCGAGTCGACCGATACCCTCCCTGATAAGGTCCGGCGCGGCATTCGTAAAATTGAGGCGCATGGAATTCTTGCCGCCGCCGCCGATACAGAAAGGACGCCCGGGAATATACGCGACATCACGCTCCAGCGCCGCAGACAGAAGCACCTCCGTATCGATGCGCTCGGGAAGCGTGAGCCAGATGAACATGCCACCCTGAACATCCATCCACCATGTGCCTTCCGGCATGTGATCACGCAGCGCCGTCGCCATGGCTGCCAAGCGCTCGCCATAGACCGCCTTGAGCCGCGCCAGGTGTGGTTCCATGTAACCCCGCGCCAGGAAGGCGGCGGCCACCCTCTGCAGGAAACCGGAACTCTCCATGTCCACCGCCTGCTTCAACACCACGAACTTTTTGATCAATTCCGGCTCGGCGACGATGTATCCCAGTCTGAAACCCGGCGCGAGGACCTTGGAGAATGATCCCAGGTGAATCACCTGCTCACCACCGGGCAGGGCCTTCATCGGAGGAACCGGCGTGCCGGCATAACGCAAATCATAATAAGGATCGTCCTCGATGATAGGGAACCCATAACGGTGGGCCAGCATGAGCAAAATGTCTCGATTCTCCTGGGAAATGGTCTTGCCGGTTGGATTGGCGAAGGTCGGCACCAGGTAAACCAGCTTGGGCTTGCAACCCGCATACCGCATCTGGCGTTCGATCCGTTCCATGTCCAGGTGCCCGTCAGGCAGCGACGGCAAGACACGGAATTCGGGCCGCTGCAAGTCGATGGCCGAGACTGAGCCAGGATACGTGGGCTCCTCCACGAGCACCAGGTCATTCTCGTCGAGAAAAATCGTGGCCAACAACGATACCGCCTGCTGGGCGCCGGTGGCGAAGGTGATCATGTCATGGGTGGCGTGAATCCCCTTGGTGGACAGCCACTTGATGATCTCGTCCTTGAGACCGGTAAAACCTTCGGTGGGACCATACTGCAGGCAGGCGGGATCGCTGTCGAGCACTTGGCAGCAACAATTCCTTACGCCTTCCGCCGGGAATATCTCCTCCGCCGGCAACCCACCGGCGAACGAAATGACCCCGGGCTTGGCAATCGCCTTGAGCAGTTCCCTGATGATGGACGGCCGCAGCCTGGTGGCAATGCCGGAGTAGCTGCGTAACAGGGCGAGTTCGTTCACGACATCCTCCTTGGTACCGCGAAACCGTAACCGCTTCCGGCCGGTGACATGGCATTCAATCCCGTCTTGACCCATGACCAGTAGCATACCACATCCGTCCACCGCCTATGAAGAGCCGGAATTGAAGGACCGGGACCCGGCCGGCGCCGCCTTCCATCGCGACCAGCCGCGCGGCCCGGCATTTCACTGGAAATAAGCAGAGACGGACGGTGGACCAACCGATTTCGCCTTCGCATCCCCAAGCCTGATATGACCCGTGTCACCCCCACACATGCCAACGCCTGGAACCAGTGGTCCACTGGATGCAATGCGCCCCGAAACCAGCTTTAAAAATCGATGATCACATCGATCATGTGAGCGCTCATGGGATGATCGACACTCTCCAGCGCCTCGATCAACGTGTCGACATGCCAGACACTCAACAATTCTTCCACTGGCAAATCCTCGTTTTCCACCACATCCTCGTCAGCTTCGAACCACTGCCGCCAATAGGCGCTTCTCGTCGCTCCCGCCGCGTGGAGCTCGGGCCGCAGATAGACCCCCTGCAACCTTCCACCGATGTCGATCATTCTCGTTTCCATCCGATACCCCGTCCGGCGAAGAATTCGCCGCGTAGTCGTTCATTGGAACTTTAATTTAATTATAATGATTCATCCCCGGCCGAGCAATAAAATGCAATTTTTTTTTGCATGGATGATCATTTGTAAATTTTCATACGGATCGGGCATTCGGCGAAAGGCGAGGCGGCGAATGCACCCATGGGACACAGGCGGCGATGAGGCGAGGAGGGATGGCCCCGCAATCGATCCAGGTGGCCTCCGGAATTCTCCAAATTTGCTCCGCGCCGGCGCTTTTGGTAGAGTTATTCGTCGCGAAGGAGGATGAACATGTCCGACATGCCGTATCTGGTGAGGGCTCGGTACCTGGTGCCGCTTGACGAGCGCAATCGCGCGGCCCGGATTGAGGATGGATATGTACTGACGCTGCGCGGTTCCATCGCCGAGGTGGGGGCGTACGATGCCGCCGTCGGTGAACGACTGTCAGCGCGATTCGGTGAAGCCCTGGTCGTCCTTGGCCGAAAACCGGGGATGACTGATGTCCCGCTGCTGGAGGGAATCCTGCTGCCGGGTTTTATCAAAGCCCATGGACACGACCATGAGTCACCCATCATCGGGATCGCCAAGGACGAACCGCTGACCAGTTGGCTGGATCATGCCGTCAATGCGTTCACGTCGTTCATGAGCAGTGAGCGGGAGACACTCACCAAGGCCTTCGGCAAGCCGCCGCAACTGGTTGCCTATCTCAAGGCGCGGCTCGACGACACCATGTTCGGCATCACATCCAGCATGGTCCACCACTGCAATCACAACAAATACACGGTGGCGGAAATCGTCGAGAGCAACCGGCTGGCCGGCACCAACATGACAATCGCCGTGGGCAGTCAGGACCGGCACTACTACGAGGCGATACTGGACCGGCCGGAACAGGCGGTGGCGCGCCTGGATGGTTACTACGCACGCTTCAAGGATGTCCCGCGCTGCAGATTGGTGCCTGGTCCGGACCAGTTCTTCTCCAACGGTCCAGACATGTTGCGCGCCTTGAAACGCTGGGCTGTCGAGCACGATACGTTCGTCCACATTCACAGTTCAGAAGAACCCAACACCACCAAGTGGTTCCGCGATACCTACGGCATGACGCCGGTGGAATACGGAGTGGAAATCGGATTCATCGATGACCGGGCCATCCTCGCGCACCAAGTGAACTGCACCGACCGGGACCTGGAACTGCTTCGCGATCATGGCGCCAAGGTGGTGCACAATCCCCTGGCCAACACCATCCTCGGCTCCGGCATGCCGCCAGTGCTGCGTATGCTGGAAATGGGGATCCCGGTGGCCATCTCCACGGATGGCTCTGGCAGCGCGGACAACCAGAACATCCTTGCGGCGGCCCGCCTCGCTTCCCAGTATCAGAAAGCCCTGCATCAAGATGCCTCGGTGCTGCCGGCGCAACAAGTACTGGAAATGATCACCGTGGTTCCCGCCGGCATGCTCGGTCTGAACGCCGGCTGCCTCTCTCCCGGCCGGGATGCCGACCTCGTCCTGATCGACACCGCCACGCCGAACCTCACACCCACAAGGCTGGACAACTGCGTGGAAAATCTTGTCTGGGCATCCACGGGAGCGGAAACCCGCTATGTCATGGCAAATGGAGAGTTACTGGTGGATGACTACCAGTACGTGAAACTGAACCGGGACGAGATCCTGGACCAGGTGCAGGAACTGTCGGAGCGCATGGCGGCTCATATCCGCCGGGCGCCGGAAATCCGCGGTACCGGCGCGCATCGGTAAATCCCGGTGCGGGACCATCGTACAGCAATCACCGATCGGTGCCCCGTATTTCCCAACGAAGCCTGTTATCAACCGATAGGCCGCTGCCTCAGCGCATCCGGCTCGATATAATCTCCGAATTCTTCCCGGGCCGCTTCGAGCCTGAGCCGCTGAGCATCCAGCTCCGCGAACAGCCGGGCCGGTGAATCCGGCGCCTTTGTCCGGTAGCTGGCGGTGATGCGGTCCAGCTTGGCAAGGTTTTCCGGCACCCTGATGGAAAACTGAGAGATGTAATCCTCTCGAGAATAGTGCTTGTCCTGGATAGTCTTGAACAGCCGAGTCAGATCCGCGTATATGGGAATGAATCCCATCGGAGTAGTGATGGCATCGACTTCACCATGACAGCGCAGTTCCATCCACTTGAGCCAGATCGCCTTGTCTGTCTTGGCATTAAGGAAATTGCCGCGGCGGTCGCGGAGGAAGTAATTAACGCCGAACACGAGGGGAGGGGTAGCCAGGTCAGCGCCGAACTCCAGGTTGTTCTTGATATAGGTGCCGAGGGGGATGGAGACAAAGTCCAGGTTGGACATGGGATTGAATGTCCGCAAACCCTCCTGGCCCAGGGTAGCGGCAGTGGTTTCCGATTCCAGGGCGGCGGCGATGGTGGCGATGCCATGGTTCCAGTCGAAGGCCTGGATGACCGGCACCCACGCCTCGGAGTCGCGGCCGCCGTAAATAACACCGCCGATCGGGCACCCCGCGGGATCATGCAGCCTCTCGTCGACATTGTCCAGGTCGCTCAACCTTATGGTGAACCGGGCGTTCTTGTGGGAAGGAGGAATTTCATTGCCCTTGGCGTCCATCTTCCCCTGGTGCCACGTGCCCGAGTGGTTGATGCCGGTTTCCGGCATCTCGCCGTCCTTCCCCAGCCAGTATACCCGGTTGTCCTCGGTTACCAGGATATTGGAGAAGATGATCTCGTTGGGCTCATGGAGGGCTTTCCAGATGAGCGGATCATCCACGGAATTGATGCCCATGATGATACCGAACATGCCGCGTTCGACATTGACGGCACGGATACCATCGTCCATGCGACGCATGTAGACGATATCGTCGCCGACGATGCGCTCGCCGGTAATCATGGAAGTGGATGTCTTGCCGCACATGGAAGGAAATGCGCCGGTGAAATAGGTGACGCGATCGCCCGGTCCGTTGACACCCATGAGGAACATGTGTTCGCAAAGCCAGCCTTCCTGGTCCGCCCGATGGATGGCGAGGCGCATGGCGAGCTTCTTCAGGCCCAGGGTGTTACCGCCGTATTGAGTGTTGGTGGAGTAGACAGTACTGTCAAAGGTGTCGATGTAGACGCGGCGCAGGTGGGTGTTCTTGCTTACTCCGCCGGACAGTTCCCCCTGGCTGTGCACGATTTTGAACCACCGCGCCGTCCTGCCCAGCCGTTTGAATTCTTCATAGCCCTGCCGGTAGAGCAGATCCAGGCTATGCGCAACGTACGCCGAATCAGTAAGCTGCACAGTCGGTATGGAAAAGGGAGAGCGGGTCGGACCAAGGCAGAAGAAACGTACGTACATGGTATGGCCATGCATGATACCTCGCATAATACCATGTATTTCCGCGAGACCATCTTCCTTGTCCATGGTGTTGAGACCTGCCCCCAGATCCACGCCTCGTGGCACGAGGAACTTCGTGTGCCCCTTGTCACGGGCCTGGTCGTTATAACCGTCGAAATGGATGGTATGATTGGGAACCGCCAGTGTTCGTTCCTCACCGGTGTCCAGGGCGAATTTCCTGATCCGCTGCAGATCGACGTCGCTATCGGTGCATACGAAGACCCGTTCCGGCTCGCACAGCATGATGTAAGTGGCGACGAATTCATGCAAGTCCGGATTATCCACCGCCGTCAGTTTGGCCAGTTCCTCCGTTGATAGATTGTTCCTCAGCACTTCGCGGGCATCCATGTTTCCTCCTGTTGTAGGCGGTCCACGATTGCGCGGCCCGGCCGCGCCCCCTGGCGTGCGTGGGAACCGGTATTTCCAGTGGCCACGTAGACAAAGGAAAGGAATTATACGAACGGGTGAATGGGGTGTAAAGCGAAGAGCGGGACCGGCGGCGGGGCTCGATGCCCGCATGCACGATACACCGGGAATGACCGGACGCGGCCGGCTCATCCGGCGGGGAACCTGACTTTGGTTTCAATAGAGGCCTGCGGTGGTCAAGTGGTGAGGAGAGGTTGCCTGACGACGCAAGCCGTTGCGTTCCTTCAGCGGCGGTGCGATCAGCGACGCTGGCTCGGCGGGGTGGTGCGCAAATGAATCAGGCCGCACCCAGGACGCATGTGATCACTCCGACGCGTAGCCCCGGCACACCAAGACTGTCAGTTCACTCCCGCATGCAGTCACCACCTGCCGTCTGCTCACCGCGTCTTGTCATGTTCGAGTAACGCCAGCAGTGCATCCTTGTCTCCGTGGCTGCTGTGGAAAATTGGAAGCCAACGCATCACGACGATCATTACAAGATTCGGGGTACGACCCCATCGGAACGAGAGTCCCGCCTGGTCTCTGTAGTAGACTGTGAGCCATACGCAATGCATCTGTATTCACAGGGCGACACAGTGTCTTTCAAACTCATCCCGGCACTACCACCGGCAGACAGAATCCGAGCCGGAATCCTTATGTCGAAACCAACGGAACCTGACGGTTCTCATTCCATGAAGACTGCGTTATATTTCAGGTATCATAACGAAGTCCAGCCTGGCCGCGGTGGTGACGGCGATCCGGCCGGCCTGTACGAATCCCGGTAAGCATGGGAGGACCCACATGAAATCTGCAGTAAAAGTACTTGCCGTGACGCTGCTCCTGTTAAGCGCAGTGGGATTGCTGGTCATCAGGTTGGCGCCGCAGGTCTTGCCGGGCAACAGTTGGGATCAGTTGCCGGCACCCCCCGGAGAAATCACCGCCATGGTCGTAGCGCCCGATACCGGAACCATCTATGCCGCGGTCAGGAATTCGGAGGATGACGCCACCGCTCTGTGGGTGAGCGCGAGCGGCAGGGAGTGGACGTCGGCCGGCGTCATCCCTGACTGCGCGGAAGCAACCGGGATACTGCTGCCTCCTCCGGATGGCGGCCGCCAGTCCATCCTGGTCACATCTTTCGCCTCTCATACCGTCACCGGCGGCATCTTTCTGTCCACCAATGGCGGCGCCGAGTGGCGCGATCTCTGCACCGGGCTGCCCAGTTCGGATATCCGGGTCGCCTGGCTGCACCCCGGCGGCACCAGGCTCTATGTGGCCATGGCCAGGGACGGCGTGGCCGGCAGCGATGACATGGGCGCATCGTGGCGGCTCCTTAACCAGGGACTGACCGATTTACGCGTGCAAACATTGTGCATCTCGCCCGACGATGCCGACAACCTGCTCGCCGGCACCCTGAAAGGACTCTTCCGCAGCACCGATGGCGGCGACTCCTGGCAACCATCCTCCGGCGGCATGTCCACGGTGGAACCGTTCGTGCTGCTGATAATCGCCGATCCCACCATGGAGAACACCTTTTACGCCCTCGAACGCACACCCGGCATACGGACGCACATTTACCGCAGCCGGGACGGGGGCGAGACCTGGAGACTGCTGGGAGAGGAGCTGCCGGCTGAGTTTCATCCCCGCAGCCTGTTGGCCGATCCAGCCCACCCAGGCACCATCTACATGGGCACCGTGTACGACGGTGTCTATGCCGGCACGGGTTACGGCGACTCATGGCGGCAATGGAGCACCGGCATACCACTTGACCAGCCCATCATCATTCACTCGCTGGCACTGCGTGACGGCGACGCCCCGACATTGCTGGCAGCCACCAACCGAGCCGGACTCCTGTTCAGCAGGCGTCTGCCCCGCGGCATCGCCGGCATTCTCTCGCACCTGCTCCCCAGGTAGGCTGGCATCATGTGGCAACCAATCGAACACATGCCGCTGGCTGACCGCAAGGCGATCAAAGGGATTCTGACAGACATCGACGACACCATCACCAACCAAGGGAAGCTGCTGCCGAAGGCCTACGAGGCACTGGCCATGGCGCGGGATGCCGGTTTGCTGGTGATACCCATCACCGGCCGGCCGGCCGGCTGGTGCGATCATATCGCCAGGATGTGGCCCGTCGACGGCGTTGTGGGTGAAAACGGCGGCTTCTATTTCACCATGCGGGAGGGTAAACTCAGCAAACGCTACATCATGGACCGGGAGACGAGAATCGCCAATCGTCGCAAGTTGGACCGTATCGCCGAGGAAATACTCGCTGCCGTGCCCGGTGCCGGGATCGCCTCTGACCAGCAGTACCGCGAGTTCGACCTGGCGATCGATTTCTGTGAAGATGTGCCCCGGCTGCCCATGTCCGAAGTGCAGAGGATCGTGGATATCTTCACGGCACACGGCGCCGTGGCCAAAATCAGCTCGATTCATGTCAACGGCTGGTTCGGGAGGTATGACAAGCTCACCATGTGCAAACTCTTCTTCCAGGAGATTCATGGCATAGACCTGAACAGCGCTCGTGACCGATTCCTGTTCGCCGGCGATTCACCCAACGATGAACCGATGTTCGCGTTCTTCACCAACAGCGTCGGAGTGGAAAACATCAAGGATTTCGAAGCTCTGCTCAGGCACCGACCCGCCTACCTGGCGCAAGGCAGGGGCGGACATGGCTTCCGGCGGTTGGTGGAAGTGCTGCTCGGAACCTGAGAAAGGGTAATGTAGCAGATTGAACGACGCTCCTCTGCGCTGCTTTCGATCCCAAGGTGACCCGGCGACAGGTATGAAACACCGCCTCGCGGTCGTGATCCTCACCGGCCTGGCGGTGCTGTGGCTGCCGCCGATGTTCCTCACCAATCCGGACGGCATCGGCTACTACAGTCCCGGCCGTTCCCTCTTG
>JAFGDC010000182.1 GCA_016932295.1 candidate division CSSED10-310 bacterium | reverse complement strand
GCACCCATTTCTCCGACCGCCTGGTGGGCGCCCTGGCGGTTTACGCGCCCAACCTGTTCGGCGCGGTCATGCCGGAGGATGCGCCCACCCGCTACCTGGCCACCAAGGCGTACTTCATCACCACCTACGTCACCGCCGCAACGGCCTATAAACTGACCGACAAGATCGCCATGGGCGGTGGCATCAACTACATCTACGTGGCGCTGGAAGGCAACCGGAAATTCGGCGATTACGACAATCCTGATGCCGATCCCGACAATGACTGGGATCTTCACCTGGACGGCCAGGAACACAACGCAAACTTCGGCTTCGGTCTCACGTACAAGCCGATCTGCTGGATGCAGATCGGTCTGTCCTACACCTCCGAGGTCACACTGACCATGGACGGCGACTTCGAACTGAGTCCTCCCAAAGGCAGACCAGGCAAGGTATCTGGTTCCCAGTCCACGAAGATTCCCATCCCGCAATCGCTGCGCCTGGGTTTTCATTTCGACCTGTCGAAGCGGGTCGAATACGCCGTGGACCTGTCCTGGTTCGATTACTCCGTTTTCCAGGTCCAGGAGACAGTCGTGACCCCTCCTCTGCCATTCGATCCTTCCTCACCCAAGGACTATTCCGACTCATGGAACCTCGGCATGGGAGTGGTCTACCACTTCCGTCCGCGGGTAGACCTCATGGGCGGCCTGCAGTACGATTGGAGCCCGGTGCCGGAACAGACCTACTCGCTGGAAAATCCCACCAGCGACCTGTGGGGTTTTTCCTTCGGCGTCGGCTACCAATGGACCGCGCAAAGCAAGGTAACCATCGCATACGTGCATAACGAATACGCCAGCGTCAACATCCACAACAGCAAGACCTTCCCCCCCACCAACGGCATCGGACAGGGCAGCAACAACGAACTGTCGATGGATTGGACCTACTCTTTTTGACCTCCGGCGGATAACTGCATGGGTGGATTCGATCGGCACGGAAATGCCACCAGTACGAGTGTGAACGATTTCAACCGCTGCGCGGCATACGGAGCGAGCAGATGACTGACGATCCCGCCTACTGCGGAAAATGCGAGCCGGATCCGCCGGAACCGACGCTCTCACCCTCATCGAAGGCGCGCCTTCTCCGTTCCCTCGCCGGACTCATCGGCGGTTCAACACGACAGGTGATCGACTATCTGCAGGCGGCAGCCGCGGTGGGAGAGCCGGGGCCCGTGGCCTTCCCCAGGGAACTGCTCCAACAGGGCGCGGTGATCCTCGCCCGGGGGCTGCTCACCACTCTCGTGATCCAGCGGAACAAACACTGGCTGCTGCCCTTCTGGTTGCAGCGTCAATTGGATCCAGGCGATCCCGCCTACCTGCCGCGCGCCATGAATCCCTTCCTGCTCAACCAATGCGTCCGCTCCTGGTCGGCTACGGGAACGTGCGACAGCACCCACGAGGTGATAGTGGATCCGCGTGGCATGACCATGCCATGGCGGGACGGCTGGTCGGTGGATGTCATCCTCCAGGTTGACGGCAGGAATTATCCCGCCGCCGCTGCTGATGTATATGAGATGCTGGTCGAGGAAGAACTGCCGCTGCTGACCGGTCGCTTCCAGGCTGCCGGTGTTGCGGTGACCACCCGCTGGCTGGTATGTACCCTGGGTGCCCATCCGAGGCTGTTCATGACGGTTTCCGTCGTCCCCGACAAAGATCGCCGCATTCGCATGGGAATCCTCATCCGGCCTTTCAATCCCGAAGGTGTCAGCCCGGTCCATTCGATCCGTGTCCAGGATGACTTGTGGTATGTGAATGGTTCTCCCGCCCTCCTCATGCATCACACGCCTGACGAGGTGCGGCTTGGCGACATAACCGCCGGAGATGCGGCGATGGAAGCCGGCAGGCGCAGCCGCGAGTGCCATTGCCGCGCCGGGTTGGCCAACGGCGCCGCCTTCTATGATATCCGGTCCGATACCGGCGACGATTTCGAAATAACCGTGACCGCCACCACGAGCGCCGATGACAGTCCACCGGCAATTCGTGATCCGGCGGCCGGACCGCTGTTCGGATTCCAAGCGGCGGAACGGCTGGAACGTGCCGCCTGGAAGGACGCGCTGGCCGCGGGCCTGGACTGTCTCCTGCCGGATGCAAGCCTGCAGCGCTCATTCACTCTCAGCCGCATGTGGCTGCTGCTCATGGACGACGGCCGAACGGTGCATCCCGGACCTTATACCTACCACCATCACTGGTTCAGGGATTCAGCCTACATTCTGTGCGCTTTGGCCAGACTCGGTTTCCTCCATCGTGTTCCCGGGAAGCTGCTGGCATTCCCCGATGCCCAGCGCAGGAACGGCTACTTCATGAGCCAGAACGGGGAATGGGACAGCACGGGCCAGGCGATCTGGACCATCATGGAATACTACCGCCTGAGCCGGGACAGGGATGTCCTGGAACGACTCTTTCCCGCCATGCTCAAGGGATGCCGGTGGATCGAGCGGCGGCGGATGGACACCAGAACCCGGACCGGACCGTACTGGGGGCTCATGCCGGCTGGTTTTTCGGCGGAACACTTCGGGCCGAACGACCATTACCTGTGGGATAACTTCTGGTCGCTGGCCGGATTGAAACGCGCCGCCGAAGCGGCCGGAGTACTGGGATTCATGGAGGAGCGGAGGGAGCTTCTGGATATTCAGCAGCGCTATCACCGGGATGTGCAACGAGTGCTGGCCGAGATCACCCGCCGGCGCGGTGACACGGTGCTGCCTCCAGCCCCCGGCCGGGTGGCGGACGCCTCATCCATCGGCATCCTCGCCGCATGTTACCCGCTGCAGCTCATGGAGGCCGACGATCCGTACATCGCCGCAACGGTTGATTTTCTCATGGAACACCACGTGCGCGAAGGCGCCTTCCTGCATGCCACCACCCACTCAGGATATAACGCCTATCTGACCTGCCACCTCGCCCAATGCCTCGCCGCGGCCGGCGACCGGCGCGCCCTCGACCTCGTCCATGGCCTGCTCGCCAAAGCCTCGCCCACCATGAACTGGCCGGAGGCCATCCATCCCCGCACGGGTTTCGGCTGCATGGGCGACGGCATGCATGGCTGGGCCAGCGCCGACTGGCTGCTGCTGCTGCGGACACTGCTCTTTCACGAACAGGAAGATCAACTGATACTTACTCCCGTGGCTCCACCCGCCTGGTTCGAGCCGGGAATGCTCACACGCTGCAGCGCCGCTCCCACCGGTTGGGGACCACTCTCCTTCAACATAAAAGGAGTGGTGAACGGCGCGGAACTGAGCGTGACGCCAGCCTTCCGTACCTGGCCCAGGATGATCTGGCGGCTCCCCATGAAGCCACGCTCCGCAAGTGTTGACGGCAAGGCAGTGGAAGCGGATAAGGACCTGGCCGTGCCGGCTGGCGCCGCCGCTGTGCGGGTGACATTCTAAACCTGCGTTCACCCCCGAATCCCCATTATCGCTGGGATCACATCGAAACGTCATAATCCGGTTTTCACCCGTCTCCGCCATGATGACGGCGGAGGAATACCCGGGAGAATGCAGGCGGTGGATTTGGGGACACCCCAAATCCACCGCCTGGTTTTCTCACTGCATGCGACAGAAGGGAACACGCGAGATTATATTCACCATAATGGTGAAAGAATCGGGTTTGGGAACTGTCTGTCTGAACGGCGTGAAACTACTGCAACACATCCGCTGTACAAACAAAATCCTCGTTGTTTCCCGATGCCTCGGAGAAATCGCATGGTCGTACCCCGAATTTGACACTTTTCGCCACAACGCATTGATCCCCAATGCCTTATGGCAAAGGCAACGGGATGAAGGCACACAGAGTGGAGCATGCCGAATCGTTTGGCGGTGGATTTGGGGACACCACCCCCGGTGGATACTCCGGCGATGATGTGCCATGATAGTACGACAATCGGAAATTGAACTCTGGAGGTGAATCGTGAAGCCAACCATTCTGGTCACCGGCGGCGCCGGCTATATCGGCAGCCATGTCACACTGGAACTGAGCCGCGCCGGCTATGGCGTGCGCGTACTGGACAACCTTTCGGTGGGTCACGCGGCAGCCGTCCCCGCGGATGTGCTGCATGTTGGCGACATCGCTGACCGGGAACTCGTCACCACCATCGTCAAACAGCACGGAATCAAGGCGGTCATGCACTTCGCCGCCGACACCCTGGTGGACGAGTCGGTCCGTGAACCGCGCAAATACTTTTCGAACAACACATTCAAGACCGACCGCATGGTCGGCGCACTACTCGATGCCGGCGTCCGAAGCATGGTCTTCTCATCCTCCGCCGCGGTCTATGGGGAACCGCAAAAGGTACCCATCACCGAGAACGACAGCAAGTATCCCACCAATGCCTATGGAGAATCGAAGCTGCTTACCGAATACATCCTTCGCCACTATGACACCGCCTACCAACTCAAATCCGTCAGCCTGAGATATTTCAACGCCTGTGGCGCCGATCCCGCCGGCGGGGCGGGAGAAGACCACAAACCCGAAACCCATCTTATCCCCATCATCCTGCAGGTGGCTCTCGGCCAGCGCGAACGGATCTTCATCTACGGCGATGACTATCCCACACATGACGGAACGTGCGTCCGTGACTACATTCATGTCACCGATCTCGCCGCCGCTCACATCCTGGCCCTCGAGTGGCTGCTGGCGGGCAATCCGACCAGAAGCTACAACCTTGGCAACGGCGAAGGGCATACGGTGAAAGAGGTGGTGGAAACCGCCCGAACGGTGACCGGACACCCCATCCCCACTCAAACAACCGAGCGGCGACCCGGTGACCCGGTCCGTCTCATCGCCGGAGCGCAACGCATCACCGCGGAACTCGGTTGGCGCCCGCAATATACGGAATTGCATGATATCATTCAGACTGCCTGGAACTGGCACCAGATCCATCCCCATGGGTACGGCGGCTGAGCCCCACCACCAGCCATGCCAGACACTCTTGGCATCTCCCGCCCAGCTCCGGAATCCGCCATGGCAAAAATTGAACCTATGCTCGAACTTCATCGCGCCACGTTTCCTGACAGTGATTCAACCATCATCCATCGATTTGCGCCGGGACGTCTCAATCTGATCGGCGAACACACCGATTACAACGACGGCTTCGTGCTGCCCATGCCGTTGCGCCTGGGAATCACTGCCCTGTCCAGCCGGATGGCACGCGGCGTGAAATTGTTTTCAGCAATCCTCGGCGAATCCATCGCCGTTGATCTCGACCAGGTCTCACCTGGCACGATGCATGGTTGGAGCGCCTATCCACTGGGAGTTCTGAAGCTTTGCCGGGATGCCGGCGCCAAAATTCCGGGACTGGCCATATCCTTCCACGCCGATTTACCCGCCGGCGCCGGTCTGTCCTCATCGGCCGCCCTGGAAGTTGCCACCCTTCGCACGGTTTCGGCATACACTGAATTGCCGCTCGATCCAATTCGGCAAGTGGAGCTGTGCCGGCAGGCGGAGCACGAGTTCGCGGGAGTCCGTTGCGGCATCATGGACCAGATGGTGAGCCACCTGGGTAAACCAGGCCGGGCCATGTACCTCGATTGCCGGTCCCTGGCCTTCCAGATGGTGCCCTGGCGGCTGCGGGGAATATCGGTCGTCATCATCGAGAGCGGGGTTCGGCATGCGCTCAGGGAATCTGGATACAACCGCAGGCGGCTCGAATGCATGGAAGCAACGGAGCAAATCAAGGCGACGTATCCCGCGATTCGAAACCTTCGGGATGCAGACCAGGCCATGGTCTCCGGCCTTGCGTTGAGGCCCGAGCTGGCGCGGCGGGTCCGGCACGTGGTGAGCGAAAACCAGCGCGTTCGGGAGGCGGTAGCGGCACTCCGGGACAAGGATGGAGAACGCTTCGGTGCCCTGGTGAACGCATCGCACGACAGTCTGCGCGACGATTATGAAGTGAGCTGTCCCGAAATCGACTGTCTGGTGGAGGCGGCGCGCGCGCAGCGTGACTGCCTGGGAGCGCGCATGATCGGCGGCGGCTTCGGCGGTTCGGTCATGATCCTGGTGAAACAGGCGGCGACAGGTGAAACAGTGCCTGCCGTTCTTGCCGGGTACGCCAGACAAACCGGCCGCATCGCACGGGCATACAAAGATATCATCGAAGGAGATGGGTGATCCCCGTGGCGGGGACCGTGAAGCCGCACACACACAGGGCTGAGGGCGAACCTCGGTGCGGCGCGTATCCGATTCATGGAGTGAAGATGAAACATATACTCACATGCCTTGGCATGGCGATGGTGATCCTGACCACAGCCGGCAGCGCCATGGGGATCTCGATGATCCCCGGCGATCCAGCGGCCTGCTTCTCCTGGACATATGTGGGGGAAACAGATTTCGACGATCCGGCCATTCCCGGTGAGGCCGACGGCGGCATACGGATCGGCGAAGTGAGCGTCATGGCGCTGCTGCCGATGTTCGAACCGGACGGCTGGACAATCGGCATCGGCATCACCGGCGATTGGTACCGGTTCACCTTCCCCGATCGTGACGATATCACCGGAGTGGATGCATACGCCATCGGGGTGCCGGTATTCGCGGCCTTGAACACCGGGCGATGGGAACTCTGGACGAGTATCCTGCCGGGTCTGTTCAGCGATTTCAGGGACCTGGGCGGGGCTGATTTCAAGACGCAGTTTCATTGCCTGGCGGGGTATTCGGTCTGCTCCACCCTGGCACTGTCCCTGGGGCTGGCGTATGATTCCGCGTTCGGCGCACACAAGATGTATCCGATCGGCGGGGCGGTGTGGGAACCATCACCCAGGCTGAGCGTCCGGCTGGTGTTACCCGAGGCGTCTTGCATGTGGCTGGCGGCGGACGGCTTGTTGTTGACCGTCGCGATCCAACCAGCCGGTGGTGAATGGCACATGTACGACGAGGAGGATAACACGGTCGACTACGGATTCCGGGAGGAAAGCTGGCGTAGTGGTCTTTCCTGCGAGGTCCGACTGGCGGGACCACTGTGGCTGCAAGTGGCGGGTGGCCTTGATTTCGCCCGGACCTACCGGATCGAGGGCAGTGGGACTGAGCTGTTAAGTTCCAATGCCGGGGATACATGGTTCATGCGGATGATGCTGAATGTCCGGCCGTAAGGGTTCATGAGTCGGCGGGTGGTTGAGCGCCGGAGCATCCACCCTGTTCGGCTTACATTTCAGCCAGACCGGTCGGCCGCCCCCGGTCTGCTGGTGGTCAATCGCGTCCCTGCAAGGCGGTGATGGCGGCGACATTGACGATATCCTCCGTCGAGCAGCCGCGAGACAGGTCATTGACCGGCCTCCTGAAGCCCTGCAGGATCGGACCCAGCGCCACTGCCTTGCCGATGCGCTGGGCAAGTTTATAACCGATGTTGGCGGCATTGAGATCAGGAAACACGAGGATATTGGCGTTGCCGTCCAACGGGCTGCCCGGTGCTTTCTTTTCAGCCACCGCCGGCACTATGGCGGCATCCAGTTGGAGTTCACCGTCCATGCACAGGTTGGGCGCCAGTTTTCTTGCCATTGCCAAGGCTTGCGTCATTTTATCGACAGAGGGGTGTGCTGCGCTTCCCTTGGTGGAAAACGAAAGGAAGGCGATCATCGGGATCAAACCCACGAGCCTGACCGCCGTGTCCGCCGTCAGCACCGCGATATCCGCCAGGTCGCGGGGTCCAGGCTCCGGCTGCACACCGCAATCTGCAAAGAAGAATACCCCACCCGCGCCCAGTTCCGCATGGGGAGAGACTATCATAAAGCAGCTTGACACCTTGGCCACACCGGGCGCGGT
>JAFGDC010000181.1 GCA_016932295.1 candidate division CSSED10-310 bacterium | reverse complement strand
TCGCACCCTCGTCGTGATAAATGTTCAAGGGTTGAACAAACAGGTAGCCGATCCGGTGCCCGGCCGCCAGCTTCAGCATGTCGTCCAGGCGGTTGTAGTTGGCGCTGCACAGCACCAGGTGCAGGCTGATGTATGGTTTCACGGAGTTATGCCGGTCTTTTGCGCGATTAAATGATTCCAGCACGCGCAGAACACGGCCGAAAGCGCCGGACACCCCACGCAGCGTGTCATGCACCTCCGCTTCGGGCCCGTCCAGGCTGATGGTGATGTTGTCCCAGCCAGCCGCCACCAGCCGCTCCACGGTATCGTCACTGAACAAGGTGCCATTGGTGATCATGTATCCCGTCATCTCGAAAGCCTTGATGGCTGTCATCACCTCGACCGTGACGGGTCGCGCCATGGGTTCCCCGCCGCCCACTATCCGCCATTGCCGTACACCGGCCCGAGCGGCTTGCGCCACGATGTCCAGCAGCCGTTCATCGGGCACCTCGACCCGCGGCGCAGTGCCGAGAACCCGGCGTTTGCAGAACACGCAGTCCAGGTTGCACACCTCGGTTGGATTTATCTCCATCCTGAAGGGTGGCTGCACCTCACCGGCAGCCCAGCCCACCAGACGATCCAGCAGAATGTGATCATCCCGGGTCATGACCGCCGCCTGTTCATGGGATTGTATTTCTCCAGAAACCGTCGCCACTTGCCGTGGTTCTGCCGAAGCGTCGGCGCCAGCAGCGGTCTGAGTTGTGCGCGGATACTCTCGTTCTGGGTCACGAGTACACTCACGCAATGGGAGCAATAGTCCTGCAGGCGGCCGGCGAGCATATCCCGACGCACCGCCTGAAACTCCGGACCATACCAGATATCGGCCAGGCTCTTACCGGCCAGGGGGAGACACTTGTCCATGGAGGTGAATCCACAGATTCCAACCCGCCCCCAGGAATGAATGGTAAGATGGTAGAATGGTTCATAACAGGGCACCAGGAGGAATGGATGTGTATCCGCCGCGGCTTCATCCGCCATGATAACCTTGTCCATCCGATTACTCTCGCTGACCAGCTCGAACCGTCTGAAGTCGTTGATATTGGTGACCATTCCGTGACGTTCAGCAAAAACGGCCACCTCTTCCACCCGGCGGTTCAATTCCTCTTGGTCACTGTTCCGCAGCCTCAACGCTTCACAATCTAAGGTATAAACAGTCATGGCCTGGGGACGAAACTCTGCGACTCCGAACCCAGCGGCGAGTTCGACCAGTGCGGGCAGATGCTGGAAATTCAACCGATTCAGGACCGGGCCGATCTCCAGGCGTGGCAGGACGGCACCGTGCGCCCGTTTCTCTTCCTGGAACCAGGCGAGGGCCGCAATGACCCTGTCGAAGCTGCCCGGCACCCCTGTCATGTGGTCGTGAGAGGCGGCATCGTGCCCATGCAGGCTGATCTTGATGTAATCCCAACGGAGTTTCACGAGGTTCCGTACCAGGTCATGGGAGAACAGTTGGCCATTGGTGTTCAGGTACCCGTACATGCCATGTTGCTTGATCGCCGACATAAGGGTAGGGGTGACTGCGGCGGCGAGCGGCTCACCGCCCCCGATCAAGTGCCATTCGATGACGCCCAGACAGGCTGATTCCTCCACCAGGCGAATCGCCTGCGGCGCCGGCAGGTCAGGCGGCCACTCTTGCCGGGGCAATGCCCGGCGATGGCAGAAAATGCAGTGACTGTTGCATTCAAACGTCGGAAAATACTCGATTTTCGTTGGTGGACCAGGCACGCCAGCAGCCCATGACAGCAACCGTTCGATCCGGGGTTCCATCAATCGTCCCCCGGTATGAACCTGGTGACCGTCAGGAGCCGCCGTGTGATCATCAACGCGCACCGCCGGATGCCGCGACGCCCGGGACTCAATATATGTTCAGATAAGGCCACAACCCGCTTTGCCGTCCCGTTGTATCGATAGCTCTCAACTCCAGCAGGTAATCACCGGCCGGTATTTCAGCGGGTAACTCCATGGTGAGCCGGAAAAGGCCGCCACCGGCGGGAGGAATATACATTCCAGTCGGTTGCGCGCCGAAATAGAGTTCCACCGAGGCGATGCCCGTTGCGTCCGTGTCCGGTGCATAAGCCCACAGGTCCAATTCACCACCCGCCTGGGAAGTGATAACTGTTTCCCAATAACCGCCGAGATAGACCAGGGGCATGTCCTGTCGAGGCGGTGCGGAGCGGGTCTCCAGGGTAGCCTGAACAGCGGTGGCGAAGCGTTCCTCCACGTCCGGTGGGGCCGGCGGCATGCCGTAGGTTCCCTCCGCGACATGCAGATGGGGCCACTCCGCCAGGTTGCCGGCGGTATCCATCGCCGCCACCTGGATGAGATAGTCGCCGGGAGCCATGCCCGGTGGAATCGGCAGCGCCAGCGTGTAGATCTGATCGCCGGCGTTCCAATCGCCGCCGATGCCGTCATCGGTCAACAATAGCCCGGTGGGCGTATCGCCGACCATCACCTCAACGGATGCCACGTCAGGATCGGCGATATAGACCAGCAGCACCAGGTCACCACCGCCCGAGGCCGTGATCTTGGAACTCCAGTAGCCGCCGATCAATACCGCAGGCGCGCGGGTATCGATGCTGACACTCAGGAACTGCGTCACACTCTGAATATTGCCGGCCGCATCGATGGCGCGGCTCGCCAGTTGGTATTCCCCGTCCGCCGGCACGCTCCATTCGTAACTCCAGGTTCCGGCACCGGCGGCGGTATCCCAGTGCACACCGGCATCCGTGGTGACCTCGACCGAATTCACTCCGGCCAGATCGTCCCATGCGGTGCCGGTGATCGTCACGTGCGGCGAGGTGAGCACAGCGCCTTCCGTGGGATAGCTTATGGAGGACAACGGGGCATCGCGGTCGACCACGATGGTGGTGGTGGTTGACGGCATCTCTTCGTTGCCCGCCATATCCAGAGCCTTGCTCACCAATTGGTAGGAACCGCTGGGCGGGGAAGTCATCGCGAAGGTCCAGGAGCCGGTGCCGGTCGCTGTCGCATAGGTTGCGCCGCCATCGGTGCTGAGCAGCACCTGGGCGACTCCGCCGGCATCCTGAGCCGTACCCTGCACCTGGATGTTTTCATCATTGGTGATGTATCCGTTGGGAGGCGATGTAATCATCGAGACCGGCGCCGTCAAGTCCATGTGCACTGTCAGAACCGGTGAAACGCCGCTGTTGGAGGCCACATCCTCGGCCCGAGCCTGCACCTGGTAGTCGCCTTCCGCCGGGAAGCCGCCATGGTACTCCCAGGTTTCGGTTCCGGTCACTGATAGCCACACACCATTTTCCAGGCTGAACTCCACCTGCGACACGCCGGAACCGCCGTCCTCAGCCGTACCGGTGATGACATAAGAAAGGTCGTTCAGGTAGACCCCATCATTGATATTGGCGAACGCGACCTGCGGCACCGAACCGTCCAGGCGGAGCATCACCTCCTCCGCCGCCAGGTAATCAAGGTTTCCAGCCAGATCTTCGATCCAGACATGGCATGGATGTTCTCCCTCCACTCCGACGGTCACGCCGCTGATCTCCCCGATGTCCGGTCCCGCCACCCTGGTGCCGTCCGTGTCATTTGTCGGCGCTGCGTCCAGCTTGTAATAGGCAGCGGCGATACCGCTCAGATCCGCGGGATTGGACCAGTTCAGAGTAAACTCGTCCACCGCCGTCCATCCGGCCGGGGAGACCTGGAGACCGATCACCGGACCGGGATCCGTCACATCCAGGCGAAACGCCGGATTTCCATCGTTGGCCTGAATGGTGTCGGTCATCAGGCAGCGATCCTCGGCATACGCACTCCAGGTGTGAGACCCCTCCGTCAATCCGGCCGGTTGATAGGATGCGGTGGCGCCGCTGGCGATCCAGTCACCCTGCACGGGAAACCCGGAATCCACTATGTATGTCGGGCGGAACGAGTCGCCGTTGGGATCGGAGCAGGTGACCAGCAGGTTCGGAATGACATTGAGCCACCCGCCCCATTGCCCGGCCGATTGACTCAGCACCGGATCGCTGGGCGCTTGGTTGGCGGTCAGGGTGAAGGAAGCCACGTGCGCGGCGCCGGTGACATCTTCACCCAGATCGGTCATGATCTGCACGTATTCTTCGGCGGCACCACAGGCAGCCGGGCCGGTTTGTGGTGCATCGCAACGCACCACCAGCTCCAGCAGATACATGCTCCGTTCGCCGTTGATGGTTATCCCGTACGCGCCGCTCTTGTGGAACTGAACATGATCCATATCCAGCCCGTCGTCGTCCCAGTCGACGTCAACATCGTCTTCAAGCCACGGTTCATCATTGTCCTGCAGGGTTATCAGATCCTGTATCCCGGGCACATGGAACACCTCTGGATCATAGAAGAAATAGGCGTCGATATAGGTGAGCTGGGTGGCAAGTTCGGTATCCAGTCCGATTTCCACCGTCACCACCGCGCCTGGATGCAGGCTGCCGCCGGCCGGCGTGACGATCACATCCACCAGGCGCTCCGGTTCCTTCACGGTGAATGCTTCCGCCACCCCATGGAAGGCTTCGTCGTTGCCGGCGTTATCATGAGCCACCACCTCGAACTCATAGAATCCCTCGCCGCCCGTCGTTTCAAAGTCGAATTGGAAGTCGCCGTCCACCGGCGCATCGGTGACATAGAGCTGCCAGGTCCCGGCGTCCTTCTTGTAGAACACATCGACCCCCGCCAGGCCACTGCCCGGCGAGTAATCCTCGAATTCGTAGTGCATGGTGTAGAGGTTGCTGTAGATTATCGCGGGAAGCGCCAACATTTCGGCGGAGGGCGAATGCGTATCGAAAATGGTGCAGGTGTCGCCGGTGCCGCTTGGCGCGGCCTCCTGGTTGCCGGCCTGATCGACCGCGACGGTGGCGAAGCAGTATGACCCGTCACCCTGGGAGATTGTATAAACGAAGGTGCCCGACGAGCCGGTCTGGATCGGCAGACCGGAGATTCCCCATGAGCTGTTCTGGTACTTCACCCAGAGTGACACCTGGGCGATGCCGCTCCCGACATCGCTGGCGGTCCACTCCACGCTGATCGATCCGCTGCCCTGGTACGGAGGTGAACTCGCCTGCGAGACCGGCGCCTGAGTATCGACCGTGGTGCTGTCGTCGCCATTGCCAACCGGCGTTTCTTCCGTGTTGCCCGCCATGTCCGTGGCAACGGTGGCGAGGTAGAACAGGCCCTGTCCTGCAGGGGAGTATTCGAAGGTGCCGGCCGTTCCGGAAAGACTGAGGCCGGTGCTTTGCCAACCACCACCCGCAGGCTTGGCCCACAAGGTCACCTGGTCGATGCCACTGGCCGAATCGCTGGCGGTGAAGTCCACCATGACCGGCAGAACCGTGGCATAGGTCGGCGACGAGGCGGACGAGGAAGGCGGCGTCGCATCGTACATGCAGTTTGTGTCGCCGTTTCCGGCGGGTACCGGCTCCTCGTTGCCGGCCTGGTCGACGCAGCGCGTGCCGAAGTAATACCGACCCTCATTCGAAGGCGTGAATTCAAACACTCCGGATGTTCCCGTCTGAGGATCCAATCCCGACTGCAGCCATGTCCCGGTCTGAGTGAACTTGTAATAGAGTCTGGTGCTGGCAGGGCCGCTCAATGCATCGGAGGCGGTCCAGTTCACCAGCAATGGAGCCTCGCTACTGTAAGCGGCAACGGAGGCCGTGGAATTCGGAATCGTGATGTCATAGATCGTCTGTCCATCACCGCTTCCGGTCGGCTCAATCTCCTCGTTGCCGGCGTTGTCAATGGTTCGCGAGGCGAAGAAATAGGAGCCCTCGCCCGATCCGAACACATAGGTATGATTTCCGGAGGTGCCGGACAGGGGAATGAGTCCGGAGTCTCCCCAGGTACCAGCGGCACCTATTTTATGCCACAGCGTCGTGACGTCTATACCGCTGCCTGATCCGTCGGAAGCGACGAAATGAAGCATCACTTCGGAATCATTGGTATACGCGGTCGGCGCCGGAGAAATCGCGGAAGTGGGCGCTACCCGGTCGAGAACCGTACCCGTGTCCGGAAGGCCGGGACTGTTTTCCTCATTACCCGCGAAGTCCACCGCCCGGGTATAAAAATCATATCCGCCGTCGCCAAACGGCGGATTGAAGGTGAAGAAGCCGCCGGAGCTGGTGGCGGTCAGCCCGGAATTGGTCCATGAGCCACTCTCGTACCGAAACCACAGTTCTACCTGGTCGATACCGGAAAGCGAGTCGAAGGCGTTGTACGCGATGGAAAGCGGCACGGTGTTCACGTAGGGAGAAGTGGAAGCGCTGGAACTGGGATCGGTCACATCGTACAGGACATCGGCATCCGGCTGAGGCGGGGCTGATTCTTCATTACCGGCGAGATCGAACGCAATGGTGAAGAACTCATACAAACCCTCCCCCAGCGGTGGTCCGAACAGGATGGTACCGGATGCACCAGCGCCGGTTACCGGCCACAATGTCCAGGCGCCGTAATCGAAACGGTACCACAACTGGGTCGCATCCAGGGTTCCGAAACCATCCGCGGCGGTGTAACCGACGGCGATGGGGGCATCGTTGGCAAAATCACCGCACGTGCAAGAGGAACTCGGATTGGTGCTGTCGATTGTGAAAAACACATCCGACTGATCCTGGCTCTGCTCCGAGCCGTCACTGGCGGTAACTTTGATCAGACACTGACTGGAGTTGATGCCCGGAGTGCCCCAGTTAAAATACGTTTGGGACGTGGTGGTAAAAAAGAGACTCCATGAACTTCCACCGTTGCTCGAGAAATAGCACTGGTAGGTGATCGTATCATCGGGGTCAGGCCAGTCGTTGTTTGTGGAATCAGACCAATCTATCTGGTAATTGTTGCCGCCCTGCCAATTCAACGCGGTGTTCGGCACCACCACGGTCGGAATGGAAGGATCGTCGTTCATGGCGAAATCCACCGTCTCGGAATAGTTGCCCCACTGTGACCCATCGTGGGGCCGCAGCCGCCAGTAGTAATGCTGTCCGTCCACCAGATTGCCCAGTTGATTGGTGCTGGTCGCCGTACCGACCCAGATTTCAGTGGTGGGAGTCGCTGCTTGATCGAGGTAGAGATGATATGTGACCGTATCGCCGGGATCGGGATCACCACCCACCCAACTGACCGTGGGTTGATGATTCGTCACCCGATAACCCAGGCGCGTAAGATTGTACGGCTGGTACGGAGGCGTCCGTTGGGTACTGTTTTCATCGCCGGCCGCGGTCGTCGCCAGGCCACCGGAGGTGACCAGTATCGTGACCAGCGCAAGCTCGATTATGGAATAAACAGTATGCGCGGAACAGGCGCTGTGGTTCATTGTATTGCTCCTTGACAAGAGTGCATTTTTCATCCCATACAAGTATAAACGTGGAGCCTTCAAAGTCAATGCAGGGGGTGAACCACCTTTGGTTTCGATATACGCCTGAGGTGGTTTGGTGGTGAGGTGCGTTTGTCTGACGAGCAGTGCTTTGGTGTGCCATCATTGGCGGCTTTACGGGTGCCGCCGGTCAGGCGGGGCGGTAGAAGGACCAATCAGCACGCCCCCATGGCGCGTTTGATCAGTCCGGTGCGTTACCCCGGCACACCACTACTGTCGGTTCACTCCCTCATAAGGACACTACCTCCTCTCTACTCACCGCGTCTTGTCAT
>JAFGDC010000180.1 GCA_016932295.1 candidate division CSSED10-310 bacterium | reverse complement strand
CTCCGCCACCAAAAACCATGAATGCCAACGGTTCACAATGATCATTACAACTTTCCGGGTACGACCCCCTTACGACCCCGGCAGGACCACGAAAGGAAGAGGGAACTCCGTCTTGACCGCGTTTCGAACCTTTCGTATACTTTGTCAGTGTCGTATACGTTAGATGTATCTTAATGTGTTATAACAATATCAGAACAAGGAGGGTGTGAGATGCCCGGATTTTTTCGTCTGGCGTTGATCGTATCGCTCATTGGAGCGGTCCTCGCGGCGCCCGTGACCGCCTTCGATATATGGTTGCATGACGAGAATGGCGCATTGCTCGATTACGGTGAGGAATATTCCCGGCTGGACGGTTGTCTTTCCCAGGAATATCGCCTGGGGATCGATGCGCCGGGCGGAGTTCCCGTCGATGCGGGCGATATCATCACGATCACCGGCACCGGTCCTCTTGCGGCCGGACACCAGGTCATCGTCGTCAGCGCGTGCTTTTATTCAGGTGGATCGCTCATAGACGAGGTGCAACAGTTCTCCCATACAGTGGTTGTGGACGGAAGTCTGACGCTCACCGGTGAAATCACGTCTCTCGATTTCGGCGACTGCGTGCCCTGCCTGTCCGCGGACAGCATGAAGGTAATCGTAGCCACCAGCATAGGGGGGATTCCACCTCTGTTCATTTGGTCTTCCAACAATTTCCTAGACGTGGCCTATTCCGGCGTGATTCCGACTCCGACTCCGGTGATTCCCAGCACGGGGCATGCGGGTATCGCCCTCGTCCTGTTGGTCCTTTCGTCGCTTTTGGTAGTGCACTGCCGCCCGCGTTGACGATCCGGCCCCATTACCCATAGCATGCGTCCACCAGACCTGCATGACACCTCTTCCAATCAGAGGCGGTGGATTCACCCCCTACTCGTTACTTGCCACACCCATTCCACTATGCAATACTCTGAACGGATTGCGGGAGTGACCGCCGCGGCGGTCTGAGAAACATCCTTCGAACCTGATCTGGATAATGCCAGCGTAGGGAGGCCGTCCATTCCAACCTGTTCCCGCAGCGTGCGCCTCCCTTCATGGCAGTAAGGGAGGCATCATGCGGAATTGGCCGAAACAGGGTTGGCAGGACATCCAGTCAATTCGGGACACTCACCCACTCATCCACAACATTACCAATCTCGTGGTCATGAATTGGACGGCGAACATCCTGTTGAGCATGGGTGCATCACCGGTGATGGCCCACAGCATGGAAGAAGTCGAGGAGATGGTGGGCTTCGCCGGGGCGCTGGTGTTGAATATCGGCACACTCACTCCGGACTGGGTCCAGGCGATGATCGCCGCCGGCCGGGCAGCCAACGCGCGCGGCGTACCGGTTGTGCTCGATCCGGTCGGCGCCGGCGCCACCAGGCTCCGCACCGCTTCCAGTCACGCCATCATGGCGGCGGTGAAACTCGCCGTGATCCGCGGCAACGGCGCGGAGATCCTCGCCCTGGCCGGAGACAATGCGGCTATCCGCGGCGTGGATTCTCTCCAGGATGCTGAAGCCGCCGGCGCGGCCGCCAAACGAATGGCCGCCGAGTTGGGCACGGTGCTGGCAATCACCGGCAGGGTGGATGTGGTGACCGATGGCCGCCGGCTTTACAGAATCGCCAATGGCCATCCCATGATGACCAGGGTGACCGGCACCGGTTGCGCGGCCACCGCGGTGACCGCGGCATTCTGCGCCGTCAATCCGGATTTCCTGGCGGCCGCCGTCGAGGGGTTGGCCTGTTTCGGCGTGGCTGGCGAACTGGCTGCCGCACGCGCGCGTGGCCCGGGCAGTTTTCAGGTCGAACTGTTGGATGCCCTGGCCGAAGTGGATGAGGACATGCTTGATACACGGCTCCAGGTGAGTGATGAGTAAACCGACGGTGGATTATTCTCTGTACGTGGTCACAGATCGAGGATTGGCTCGCGGTCGGTCGGTGGGCGAGGTGGTGCGGCGGACCCTGGAGGGGGGCGCCGGAGTGATCCAATACCGCGAGAAGGAGTCATGTTTCCGCCGCATGCTGGCGGAAGCGGCGCCGCTGGCGGCCATGGTCCACCGGAAAGGGGCGGTGTTCCTCATCAACGATCGTGTGGACCTGGCGCTGGCGGTGGGGGCTGATGGTGTCCATCTGGGACGCGACGACATGCCGGTGGAAGTGGCCAGACGCCTGCTCGGTCCGGGTGCGCTCATCGGCGCATCGGTGCAAAACGCCATGGAGGCGCGCGAGGCGGTGACAGCGGGCGCCGACTATCTGGGCGTTTCCGGTGTCTTTGCCACCGCCACCAAGACGGATGTGGGAGCGGTCCTCGGCGTGGGCATGGTGCGTGAAATAGCCGCGGCGGTCGCGCCGATTCCCGTGGTGGCCATCGGCGGCATCAACACCGGCAACGCCGCGGCGGTGATCCGGGCGGGCGCCGCCGGACTCGCCGTCGTTTCGGCGGTGGTGGCATCCGACGATATCGAAGGTGCCTGCCGCGACCTTCTGGCCGAAGTGGCGGCGGGGAAGAAGGAATGAAGCCGCGCGAATTGGGTGAGTTCGGCATGATCCGACGGATCGCCGCCCACCTCACCCCGGCCGGACCGGAAGCGGTCGGCATCGGCGACGACTGTGCGGTCATCCACCGGGCCGGTGCAGACAGCCTCCTGCTCACCACCGATCTGCTGGTGGAGCGGATTCACTTTCTTCCTGGTGCCGATCCTCTCCTCCTCGGTCGCAAGGCGATGGCGGTGAATATAAGCGACATCGCGGCCATGGGCGGCATCCCTTGCTGGGCGCTCATTTCCATCGCCCTGCCGCCCAACCTGGAGGTGGCGTATATCGATGCGCTGTACGAAGGCATCAACCAGGTTGGTGACGAGTTCACCACCACCGTGGTGGGCGGTGACACGACGGCATCGAAACAGGATCTCATGATCAGCGTCACCCTGGCGGGCGAGTGTCCTCGCGGGCAGGTGCTGCTGCGCTCCGGCGCGCGACCCGGTGACCTGGTCATGGTGACCGGGCCGGTGGGTTCCTCCGCCGCCGGACTAAGGCTGTTGCTCGACGGTGACAAGGAGGCGCTCGCGGATTTTCCCCGCCTGGTGGCTGCGCATCTGGATCCCACGCCGGAAGTACGCGCCGGCCGCATTATCGCAGCTTCAGGACAAGCGACCGCCATGATCGATGTGAGCGACGGGGTGATGGCGGACCTCGGTCATATCTGCGAACAAAGCGGTACCGGGGCGCGCATCGATGCCGCTGCCATACCCATCCACCAGGACTGCCGGATTGCCGCACGGCGCCTGCACCTGGAGCCACTGCACTGGGCGCTCAGTGGCGGCGAGGATTACCGGCTGCTCTGCACCATCGATCCGGCCGGCGCCAATGACCTTGGCGAACGGCTGCGTGGCGCCGGCTGCCCGCCGCCGGCCGTGATCGGCGTGATCATTGCCGAGCCGCGGCTCCTGGTCATCGATCACGAAGGACGACCGCTGGATGTCGTCGACCGCGGCTGGGACCATTTTTCCCCCGCCCGTGAGGGGTGCCCATGACCGCTCCATCAACAAAGAGAATACCGCCGCCGGTGGTCCTGGCAATCGGCGGCTCCGATCCAAGCGGCGGTGCCGGGATCCAGGCCGATCTCCGCATTCTGGCCCGTCTCGGCGTGTACGGTACCG
>JAFGDC010000179.1 GCA_016932295.1 candidate division CSSED10-310 bacterium | reverse complement strand
GGCGATACAGTGCCTTTCAAACTGATCCCGGCACTACCACCGGCAGACAGAATCAGAGCCGGAATCCTTATGTCGAAACGAAAGGGGAACCAATCAACTAACCTGCGCGTCCTCATTCCTGTCATGCTTCAAATCGCCACCGGATTTTTCACTTCATGAGACAGAAGGAGAGGGTGAAATCCCTCTCACCATCATGGGGAATACACAGGTACCAGGACCGGATGCAGCGGCCCACCCATGATCCGGAGTACACCAGGCTTGAGTGATGATTCCACCGCGCCGGGGCTGGGGGCCGGGTGCAGGCGTGGCTTGTTTCAGCACTCCGGCATGAGTAACATGCATTCGAGGTGCACTTAAATGAAGGCAGTATCCGTTCAGTCCTCCCTACAATGGCTCACGGTGGCCCTGGCGGCGCTTATCGCGATCCAGGCAGTCGTGTTGATCCATGCCTTGCTCAAACCAGCCAATCCCACTCACGCCTTTCTGCCCATGCTTTCCCCAACGAGCGCCGGTCCTTCATCCTGGCAGCTCGAGGCGCCCGCGATCCTCTCGGACCATATCAATTCGCAACTGGCATCACTTGGCCGTCCGGTGACCATGGACGACCTGGCCCAGGGATTACTTGCCCTGATCAACAATCCCGAAGCGCCAAAGCTCTCCATGCGGCAACGTCGCCACCTGGCGGTCCTGTGCAAGGAGGCATGGCAGTTGAAAGCCCAACTACTCGTCAATCAAGAAAACATACTCCGGCTTGAAAACCAAATGCTCGATGATGCCAACGCCGCCCTGCAGGTTCTTGACCGGGATCAGGTGGACGGATTGTTGGCAACACGGGACACCTCAGCGGTGATGGCGGTGGAACAGGGGTACTGGCAGGATCTCATCACCGCCCTGGAGACGGACGATGACTGATGGATCGCCACGGAACTACCTGAACCGATGGACGCCCGTCATGCTGCTGGCCGCAGCTGTCATGAACCTGGCGATGGCGGTCACCATGACTCGTGCTCCGGCGCGAGTGGTGATTCACCCCCTTATTCCCCCGCTGACGAGAGTCTCTGATGAACCCGTGCTGACCATTCACGCCGCTTCTCAGGCACCCGGGACGGATGTCCTCAGGGACGATCATGCGCCGTCTTTCAGCGTTGAAACACGGGTGATGCTGAGTGCCCTGGCGGAAGAGGGGGAGGCATTGCGCCGTAAAATGTCACCAATGGCATTGCAAACAATGGCGGTGCTTGATGACGAGCAGACGGCGCATATCTTCGCATGGCTTGACAGGGAGGATGGACGGGATACCCGCTTGGCCGGAGAATCGGCCGCGGCGATCCAGGATGGAGAACAGAACTCATGAAACCGCCGGCATGGCTGATCGCAGCATGCGCCCTGGTTGCCTTCATGCTGGCGGTCCATATCCTGTTCACATCCCATGGAGCTGGTGAAAAGCTTGTGTTCATCACCATGGTGGATGTTCTGCCGGGGATCGGTGAAAGCGGGGAGCCGGGAGCGACCGCGACTGACCACGCGGAAGCGGGAGTACGGTCGGGGGAGGTCTACCGAGGCCTGGGCAGGATCGGACCGACCATGACCATCGATGATTTCGCTGTCGGTTTGACCGCGTTGCTGGACCAGGAATCGCTCACGCCTGATAGAGCCTCCATTGCCCGCATGAGGAACGAAATCCAGCGAGTGACCGGAATGCGCGCGGAACTGGTTGAATGCTCCCGACGATTGGTGGCCATCGATCGCGATCTTCACGACATTCAGGAACAATGCCTGGGCCTGCTGACTGAGCAGGAGCGCTACCTGTTCTTGGAACGTCTGCGCGGGGAACCGCGATGAACTCCTTCCGGCGCCATATCCCCCAATGGTGTACCCTTGCAGCCCTGCTTTGCCTGATCAGCACTCTGATCACGATCAGGATTCGCATCGATGCCGTGACTCAAACAAGGGAATCGGCGGTGATCTTCATTCCGGTTTCGCATGCCATTGACCATCAACTCGCCGCCGCTGATTCACATCGCGAAGCAGCATCGCCTCTGACTGCGGTGGAGCCGGAAACCTTCGCGACTGTTTTGGCGGCGATTCTTGGACAGGATGAGCAGGGTGCCGATGCCAGCCGCCGCGAAGAGCTGAAGCGACTTCTGGCTGACTGCCGCATGCTGCGAGCGGAACAACGGGAGTTGCGCAACCGCCGACACCACCTGAATACGGCACTGATGGATGCAGGTTTCAATTTGGCCGCGGCGCTCGATGACAAGCAGTTGGACTTCGTGCTGGACAATCGCGATGTCAACGCCTGGCGTCACGTGGACCAGGAATTTTGGACCAACATCCTGCACACGTTGGGTGGTTGAACGATACATCCGACTGCATCAAGAGTCGCGAATCACGCTTCCGCCGCCCGGCGCGCCGCCGCCCGGCCCACTGCCAGGGAGAGCGCTGAGGCCAGGAATCCGAGTGCAATGACCATCTTTCGATCGACTTTCGTGATAAGGTTTTCGAGGTAGTTCGTCCTGAATGGGCGGGTCGGGATATCGATGATCGCCGCCGCTGGAGGACAATCGACCGGCCATTCCAGGCCGAGGCCGCGGCGGCCGGATTCGAAATACCCAACCACCACCTTCCGCTCGCCGAGCGCCTTGAAGTGTTCACTCCGCTCGCAGTAAAACTGCATCATGTTATAGTGATCGCCAGCCTCCTTCATATACTCCGCGTGCTCACCGGGATTACGAGCCGCCGACTGGGCAAGCAGGTCCGGAGTGAGACGGGAAAGGTGTGTAAGCCGGTCCTCACGTATCCTGCTGTTGAACGAAATCAGGTTCTCGATGACGATGGTGTGTCCGAACTCGTGAGCGGCAACCACGAACATCGTGGTGGCAAGGAGAGCGCCGGATAATGCGAAAGAAAACATGCGCATCTGCCGGGAGGTGGTTCGGAGAGAAACCACTGAAGGCTTGATGGCAAAAGCCACTATCAGATGGACGAGGAGTGCTGCCTGGCCGTTGATGAGTATGTCGCGGTATTCGCCTACGCGATTGGGCAGCAGCCACTGGATGGTCTCATCGCCGAGCCCGGCAAGAAAAGTCAACAAGACACACCAGGCATACATAATAGGACTCCGGACATAGAACAGGAGCAGTCGCAGGAAGAACAGGCTGAGCAGGCCGTATTCGAGGAAGTGCACCCGTTCCACCACGATGTCCAGGCGCAGCATGAGCCACAGGTAGGTTCCCGCCAGAACCACGAACACCGCACATGATGCTGGGCCGTTTCGGCGCACACCGCGCAGGGTGTACCAACCGGCCAGGATCAGGCCGGCGCCGATCAGTACGTAAAGCGGTGCATAGAGGCCGTCACCGAACCGCGTGGTGAGCAGAGTTCGTGCCTTGGGCATGATCCCCAGCGTCGCATAGATGACGACGATGTAGAGGATGGTGCTTATCCACCAGAAAATCTTCCGCAAGCCATGATACCGCCCGTCAGCCGGCCGGCCTGGAATTCGCCCGTCACTCAAGTCTGTTCTCGGAACCATCAACCGCACCTGAACCATCACTGCTCATCGTGGCACGTACATGTCCAGGTCACGATCGAAATAGCCAAAAGATGGATATTTTCTATACAACATGTACGACTCTTCGATAGCACGCATCATCGACGGCCTGGCGCCCTCCTCCCCCGGATTGTAAAGCACCGGGAAATTGCCTATGAAGGAATGCCCGGTCACCAGTATCGCGCCGAATTTCTTCT
>JAFGDC010000178.1 GCA_016932295.1 candidate division CSSED10-310 bacterium | reverse complement strand
GATCCAGGCGAGTTTCAGCAGCCCTTTCCCTGGATCCGCCGCACCGATGGTGAGAGCCCCATCCTCGAACAACCATTGTCCCTCCCAGGCATCCTCCTGGAGAACCAGGGGAGCGGCACCCATCGGTCGAGGGCTGTACACCGCGGTACAACCGGTAAGAATCGATACCATAACAACCGCACCCATGACCCGCATCGCAGTCATCGCCTGCCTCCTCTTGATTGTTTCATTATTCATCAGCCCCGCGTCGATCTACTGGGGATACCAGTTATCGATATACTTTACTGTCTTCACGGCATCGCCACAAGAGAACATCCGGGCGACGCCACCCTGCCGCCTTTCCTGCCGCCATTCCCATACAAGGGTGTATGGATTACAATCCACGGGTCATTCAAGGGGAGGTTACGATGTACGAACTGGCGAACAGAGGGCTGGACGTGGTGACGGGATTGGGCGCCGTCTACGGCGACATACGGATCATAGAATCGAAATCGGAAATTATTTACGTGAAGAACGGACAGGTGGCCGTCCTGCACGGCGGTACTTCATATGGCTTCGGGATTCGCGTGATCGTGGACGGAAGCTGGGGCTTCGCCGCCAGCCCGGTGGTGGAACCGGAGGAAGTGACAAGGGTGGCGGAGGAGGCGGTGCGCGTAGCGCGAGCCAGCGCCCGGCTGCGGAATCGCTTCGTGACGCTGCCGCCAGGCCGGCGCGAATCAGCGGTCTGGTGTTCGCCGGTCGAAGAGAATCCGTTCGCGGTGAGCATGGACGAGAAGATCGGACTCCTGCTCCAGTGCGACAAGCTCATGGCCGCGGTGAAGGGTGTCACGCTGACCAGCGCGCATCTGCATATAGAGACAGAAAAAAAAGTGTACGCCGATAGCGAGGGAGCACGCATCCAGCAGGAGATCACCCATACCGGCACCGGCATCGAGGCGACCGCGGTGACCGCGGACGAGATGCAGCGACGCAGCTATCCCACCTCCTTCGGCGGGCAATATGGGTCGGCCGGATATGAACTCGTGCGCGCCATGGCATTGCCGGAGCACGCTCCCAGGATAGCCGGGGAGGCGGTAGCGCTGCTGGCCGCCCGGCCGTGTCCGAGCGGCGTCAAGGACATCATCCTGAGCAGTGACCAGCTTGCCTTGCAGATCCATGAGTCGTGCGGCCATCCGGCGGAACTTGACCGGGTCATGGGCAGTGAAATCAGCGATTACGGCACCAGCTTCCTCACACCTGAGAAATTAAACACGTTCAGATACGGCTCGGAACTCGTCACCCTCTACGCCGATCCCCGCATTCCGGGCGGACTCGGCAGCTATGCCTATGACGACGAAGGTGTTCCCGCCCGCCGCACAGACCTGGTGCGAAACGGCCTGTTCTGCGGCTACCTGGTGTCACGTGAAACCGCACCCCTGGTCAATCAGGAACCCAACGGATCGATGCGGGCGGACGGCTGGAACAATATGCCGCTCATCCGCATCACCAATATCAACCTCGAACCGGGAGACGCCAGCCTCGATCAATTGATCAGCGAGACTGAAGATGGCTTATACATGCTCACCAACAAGAGCTGGAGCATTGACGAGCAACGGCTGAACTTCCAATTCGGTACTGAGATTGCCTATGAAATCAAGGGGGGCAAGCTGGGCGACATGGTGAAGAATCCCACGTACGGAGGCAGCACTCCATCTTTTTGGAACTCCTGTGATGGGATCGCCGGACCTGATGAATGGCTCCTGTGGGGAGTGCCCAACTGCGGCAAGGGCGAACCTGATCAGGGGGCGAGGGTCGGTCACGGCGCTGCGCCGGCACGATTCCGGAACGTCAAGGTGGGGGTGGTATGATGGACAAATCACTGGTGGAACGAATTACCACCGTGGTCACCGGTCATGCCGTGGCTGATCAGACCATGTTGATGATCACCGATGAAAAGCAGGGACTGACACGATTCACCGATAACAGCATTCATCAGAATGTGGTGACCCGTTCAGTGGAGATCATGATTTCGGTGGTTCGGAACAATCGGATCGCCTCGGTGCTGACCAACCGCACCGAACCGGAACAACTTCGCCGGGCGGTTGACGATGCCGTCCGGATGGTGGCGCACCAGCAGACGTCATTTCCGGAACTGCCGCCGTTAGGGCCGCAGGAATACAGGCGGATGGCTGCGGTCGATCCCGTTATTCCGGCGGTGACGCCGGAAGAGCGGGGCGAGATGGTGCAGTGCCTGGTGGCACCCGCCAAGGCGGAGGGAGCGACAGCCGCCGGTGCCGTCGCGCATTCCAGTTACAGTTTCGCCGTCACCGACAGCAGCGGGGTGATGGCCTTTCACGAAGGCAGCGATTTCCAGGTGAGTGTCACCTACATGAAGAATGGTGGAAGCGCCTGGGCACAGGACAAAGCGTGGCGTGCGGCGGATCTGGACATTCAGGCGGTATCGAATCGCGCCATGACCAAACTGCGGCTTCCACTCCTGAAGGACAGGCTCGTTCCAGGCCGTTACCGGGTCATCCTCGAACCGCACGCGGTGGCGAATCTCATGGAAACCACCATGTGGAACGCCTTCGGAGCGCTGCAATACGAGGAAGGCCGGAGCTTCCTCAGCGGCAAACTGAACACGCTGGTCACCGGGGAATCGGTGACCATTCGCGACAATGCCTTCTTCCCCCGCTACCCACAGATTCCGTTCGACCTCGAAGGCTATCCGCGGCAGGAGGTCACGCTGATAGAACGGGGCCGTTTTATCAACACGCTCCATGACCGCCTCACCGCCGCCAGGCACGGTACGGTTTCCACGGGGCACAGCATCGGCAGCCGCGCCACTTTAGGACAGAGCGCATCACGCCTTGTGCTGGCGCCTGGAGACGGGGACCCGATGGCGGTGGACCGCGCCCTGCTCATCAGCAGATTCCATTATAACCGCGAAGTCGATCCAAAGCATTCCCGGGCCACCGGAGTAACCAGGAACGGCATCATCCTGGTGGAGGATGGAAAGATGAAGGGCGTGTTGCATGATCTGCGGTATAATGAAAGCGTCATGGCCGCGTTCCAGCGTATAGAAGCAGTCGGAACCGAGACGTTGCCTGCCGGAGAATATGGACTGGCAGCGGCGCCGGCTCTGCGCATAGCCGATTTCACTTTCACCGAGACCTTGTAGTTTCATCCGGCAATCCGGCGGCCAGGAGGTTCCATGTCCGCGCCGCGCCGCAACAGTGCACTGCTTGTATCGGTCGGCATAATGACCGCCGGGGCGGGGCTTCTGGCACTCAACCATGCCATGAGTCCGGGGTTCCACGCCGCCGCACTCACCGTGCCGGCCGCCTTCCTGCTCCTCGCTTTGCCCGGCCTGAGCGGCTGGCTGCTGCTGGCCCGGTGGAAACCCCATCACCTGCTCCCCACGTTGCTCGTAGGTTTCGGCGCCGGCTGCCTCACCCTGGCGGGCGCCGCCGGGTTGACCGGTTTCCGGCTCTTCGCCACCCTCCTGATCTATGCTCCCGCCGCGCTCCTGGAAGGCGCCGTTCTGGCACGATTACACATCGGTCTCGAACGGACCGGGAAACCGGAACGGAAGCACTGGTTGCCATGGCTGGTGGTCATGACCATCACGCTGATCCTGATCGCCCCGCCTTACTCGAGTATCGGCCGGCGGATGGATGAAGCGCACCTCTACCGCACCTATTTCGACCACGACTTCTGGGTGCATCTGGCGGTGGTTCAGGAGCTGGGGCACGGCAGCTTCCCCCCGCGCAATCCCTACTTCCAGGAAGAAACACTGCACTACTATTGGCTCTATTTTCTCGTTCCAGCCTTCGCCCATCGGCTCTCAGGAGGCGCTCTCAGCGCCGAGGCCGGGTTGCGCGGATGCAACATCGCGGTGGTACTGATTTTCATGTCGACCGCCTTCTGGACCTGGCGGACATTGTTCAAATCCGGACGCCTGGCCGCGATCCTCAGCCTGCTCGGCATAACATGTTACAGCTTCGAAGGGGTGCGGGCATTCGTGGAACTTCCCCGATGGGAACTGCGCTACCTGGGCGATTACAATATCGATGGATTGAGCCGCTGGCTGTTCGGACCACCACAGATCGATGGATTGTACCGGGGTCTGCTGTATACCCCCCAACACCTAATGGCACTGGCTCTCCTCCTGGTGCTGCTGGTCATGACACTGCGAAGCGGTAAACGCGCCGTGCTCATGGCGGGCTTGACGATCGGCCTGATGATGGGATTTTCCGGATTTATCGCCGTCATCGCCGGCGCCTGGTACGGGCTGTTCCTGCTGGTATCCCGGGCAGGGGTCTGCTTCATTCGCCGGCTGACCGCAATACTGCTGTTCGCGTTGACCATGGCGCCCTTCCTGGCCATGTACGTCAGTCTGGGATTTTTTTCAACCGGCTCGGGAAGCGGTTTCAGACTGGCCTTGCCGGCCGGCGGATTAGCCGCCCTGGCTGTCATCCTTGGTCTGAATTTCGGGCCACTGCTTCCCACCGCGCTGGCGGGCGCGCTTTCCCGCGGCGGAAGGAATTTGGCGCCCATGCTCCTGGGAAGCATCTCGCTCTTCCTTCTCGCCCTTGTCCGGATGGATGGCTACGAGAATGAATTCGGATTGCGGGGTGGATTCATTTTCTACCTGGTGCTCCTCTATTTTTCCGGACGCATGCTGACAGGAACCCGCTCCCGGCGGAGGCGGCGCATCCTGTATGCCGGTCTCGCCCTGATCTGGGCGGCGGCGGCGCCCACCATGCTGATCGATCTTTATAACAGCGCCGATACTTCGAACCAGCGATTCACCACGTTTGTCACCGCGCCGGAACGGGCCGTGCTGAAATGGCTTGCGGAGCGCACACCGCGAGACTTCATCCTGCAGCGCGAACCCGAGATCGAAGCGGGCAGAATCAGGGGCAACACGATACCTCCATTCGCCGGCCGGCGGGTGGCGGCAGGCACTACGTACTACACAGGTCAGTTCCAGGTTGGAACATCGCGGGCCGAACGGACTGTCGCGCAGGTCCGGGGGCTACTGGCCACACCTCACCAGGATGACGCCCTCGATATGTGGCGCTGGCTCGATCTGGATCTGCTGCTCCTGGGGCCAGAGGAACGCCTGATGTACGGTAACGCGCTTAACAAGTTCAACGATGCCAAACGGTTTTCGCAGCCTTATAGCGCCGGTGGATATACGTTGGTGGGTATGGCTGGCACCGGGGGGCGGCCCGGTGGTGCAACCGGCATGAACGAAATTAGCGCCCGTGGAACCACCGGAGCATTTCCGCGCGCCGCCATGGGAGGCGCCGATCGATTGGTGAGAGTCATTCCGAGACAAGGGTTCGAGCCGATTCAGACCGAACCTGGGTGGATCTTCCGAGCCGCTGATGTGAACCCCGACGACTGTCTGCTGATGACCAGGAATCCGGCGCGGATCGATGTTCTCACGGCGCCGTCGCAACCGGTCCTGATGACTATGCGGCTGTTCTGGATCGCCTGTCCGGAAGCACCCCGCCAGCAGGTGGAAATAGTACTCGGCGACACCTCTCTGGCGATCCTTGAGCTACAACCCGCATGGAACTGGTATGCCTTCATGCTTCCGTCGTCAGCCTCGCCGCCGTGCCTGGAACTGCGCGCGGCCACGCTGGCGCCGGCCAAGAGCTACTGCGCTTCCGGAGGCTTCATCGGCGCTACCGGCGTGGTCTGCCCCACCGCCATCCTGGCCAGGTCCGGACCGGCGCCGGGCGGCGGCTTCTACGGAGACCTATTCATTCACGCGGAGAACCGCTCTCCTCATCATGCCGGTTACAACCTCATGGCAGTGGCGCCGCACACCGGAGATGTCATCCTGATACAGACATTCGACACCGCCGCGACAGGTGGATCAGGGGCAGCCATGTTGAAATGGGTGGAAACGCTGCCGGCGGATACCATCGTCGCTGGCGTCGCGGTCCTCGATGCTTCACGCCATCTGGGCAGGGAGGGCGAATGCGCGCTGAACATGCTCGGATGTAAGGAGATGAGCCAACCACAGGCACCCGCCCACGCCTTCATTGGCGTAGCGGGAGCACTGCCTGGAACCGCCGAGGAACAGTCCGGTTCCGGCGTGGTCTTCGCGGCGGTGGGACCGAACCAGGGTGACAGGACATTCTGCCTGGCCTTGGATGAAGTGCGGGTGCGCGGGGCAATTCCGGAGACGGCGGCCGGCGGCGAATCACTCGTAGCCAGGTGAGGGGATGGCTGTCAGACGCTTGGAGATGGGTGTCGAGATGCGGTGGGGATCCACCAGCAAGGCTCGCTCGTATTCACTTCGCATCTCTTCGAGGTTCCCTGCCGCCCGGTAACAATCGCCGCGCAGCATGTATACCTTGCCATCCTTTGGTGCAAGACGCTGATACTGGTCCAACACATCGAACGCCTCGTCACATCGGTTCTGCATGATGAGCGCCTGGGCAAGGGAACGCAGCCGGAACACATTGGGACGAGTACGCACCCCATCCTGAAGCATTCTGACTGCCTCTTCCCCCCGATTCAGTTTGAGCAAGGAAAAGGCCTTGATGCGCCAGGCCGCGTCACACAGTGCACAGTTATCCAGGATGTCCTGGGCCGCCGCAACAGCCTTCTCAAACTCACCCGTCGTGTAAAGTTCCTGGATATCCTTCGTCGCGGTGAATAGCCGATCATATCCTTCGGATCGGGCAGCGAATCATCCGTGCTGAACACCTCATTCTCGGCATGGACATACCCAAGCGCATACAACCGCTCGCTCACCTCGTCGGCAATCAGAAGGGACGCATCTCCGTGGGTGGCACCGCCCGGCATGCGCTTCAGATCTGCCGCCAATTGCCGCCCGATGGCGGTATCCTTACTCCAGAGGTTATCGAGTTCCCCCGGATCTTCCGCCAGCGCATACAGCTCGGGCACCGGTGCCTTAATAAATTTATACTTGAGGGTGCGCAGGCCGGCCAACGGACTCCAGCCGGTCATGTAGAGCGGCCCCTGGCTCTCGATATAGAGCCGCCTGTCCGGCGGATACTCGCCGAACAGGTTACGACCGCTCATGGAGAGGCCGCCGGGCAACCCGAGCAGGTGGAGGATGGTGGGTGCGATATCCACGAGGCCGACCAGGTCATCGGTCACGGTGATCGATGAGGTGAAAAGACTCGGACATGAGATGATCAGAGGCACCTGATGGTGGCATCATAGATGAATATGCCATGGGTATCCTCGCCGTGTTCACCCAGCGACTCACCATGGTCGGCGGTGAGCAGGATGAGGGTTCGCCGCCTCGTGCCGAGTCCCTCGAGGGTGGTGAGGATGCGGCCGAGATGATGATCGACGTAGGCTATTTCCGCATCATAGGGGTGGCCGGTAAACCTGCCCTCGAAAACGAACGGCGAGCTGTAGGGCTGATGCGGATCGAAATAATGGAGCCAGGCGAAGTATGGTGTTGCCGCCTTACCTGCGGTACGCTCACCCAGCCACCGGAGGTAACTATCCGTGACATCCTGCGCGGACCGCTCATTGAAATCCACCATTTGAGGCTTAATACCCTGGGGTGACACTTCGAAATCATAGAGATCGAAACCCTGCGCGAGGCCGAATCGTTGATCGAGAACAAAACTCCCGATGAAAGCGGCAGTATCATAGCCCGCCGACTTGAGACGTTCGGCGATGCTTGTTTCGACAGTATCCAGCTTGAACAGCCCATTGTCCCGGACGCCATGTTCCATGGGGTATCGCCCGGTGAGTATGGTCGCATGAGAGGGCAGGGTCAGTGGAACCGAACTGAATGCACTGTCGAATCGGACGCCAGGATTGCACAGCGAGTCGACACTGCCCGTGGCGGCGGACGGGTAGCCATAGCATCCGAGGCGGTTCGCACGAACCGTATCGAGAGTGATGAGCAGTACATCGAAACCAGCGGCTTCCCCCAGCCAACCAGTCGCAACTCCGCTCGAATCAGCGGGTGCCGGCCGTTTCCCGCAGGCGGTCAGAAACAGCGGCATGGCCAGTGACCATATAATGCTTGCTATAGTCAGCAGCAATCTTGAAAAACGCATCCGATTCAACTCTCTTTCACCTTAGCACGACCGCCGGAAACCGGTATCATTGTTTGCGGTCCCACCATTACACCTGCTAAAATAATCCGTGTCAAATATACGGGCAGGTATGCGGGTGGGAAGGACGATACACGCGGGAGTCGATATGGAAGACAAGGTGCGACTGGGAATCAGCTCATGCCTGATGGGCCACGAGGTCCGGTATGACGGCCAACACAAACTCGATCGCTTCCTGGTGAACACGCTCGGTGCGTATGTTGACTATATTCCGGTCTGCCCGGAAGTGGAAGCGGGCTTCGGTGTGCCGAGGGAGGCTTTTCGACTGACAGGCGATCCGGCGGCGCCGCGGCTGGTCACGCAAAAAACGAGAGTGGATTGCACACAGCAGATGCTGGACTGGGCGAAAGGGAAGCTGGACGAACTGGCCGAGATGCAACTGGACGGTTTCCTTTTCAAAGCCAAATCACCCAGTAGTGGCATGGAACGCGTCAAGGTATACAATGATAAGGGTGTGGCAGTCCGAAATGGGGTCGGAATCTGGGCACGGGCGTTCATGGAGCGGTTCCCGCTGCTACCGGTGGAAGAGGAGGGCAGGCTCCACGACGCGGAGCTTCGCGAAAACTTCATCGAGCGGGTCTTTGTGTTCATGAGATGGCGGGAGATGCGCTCCGGCGATCACACGGTGAGTGGCCTGATGGATTTCCACACCAGGCACAAGCTCCTGCTCATGGCACACAGTCCAAGGCACCTGCGATTGCTGGGCAGGCTGGTTGCCGGAACCGAAAGCGCTTCTTTGCAGAAGGTCACCGAAGAATACCTGGCCGTGCTCACCGAGGCGCTGCTCTTGAAAGCCACGGTAAAAAAGAACATCAACACCCTGCAGCACGTCATGGGATATTTCAAGAAGGTGTTGAGCGCCGATGAGAAACAAGAACTGCTGGAAACCATGGCGCACTATCGTGATCATCACGTGCCGCTGCTGGTACCAGTGACCCTTTTGAATCATTATGTCCGTAAGTACGGGCAACCCTATCTCGCGCGGCAATACTATCTCAAGCCACACCCGATCGAACTGCGGCTCCGCAACCACGTATAAAGCAGGCAAGACAGAGGGAAGTACCATGGGGAAACATCTCGTCCTGGTGGGAGGCGGCCACGCCCACATGTCGACCATGCTGCACATCGATGAGGTGATCGCACGCGGGCACCGGGCGACGGTTATCGGGCCGCGGCCGCACCATTACTATTCGGGAATGGGACCGGGCCTGCTGGGAGGCACGTACCGCCCACAGGAAGTGCGGTTCAACATCCGCAAGATGGTGGAAACACGCGGCGCGGCCTTCATCCAGGATACAGTGGTGGGGATTGCCGGTGACGAGCGAAGGCTGTACCTGGCTTCGGGACGCGTCATTTCCTACGATGTGGTGTCATTCAACATCGGCAGCCTGATCCCCCGGGATGTCTTCCCGACCGGGCATCCCCGTGTCATACCGGTGAAACCAATCGATCGGCTTCTGACAGCCAGGCGCATGATCCGGTCCGACCTGGCGAAGCGGGATGTGACCATCGTGGTGGCCGGCGGCGGCGCAGCGGGCGTCGAATTGGCCGGTAACGCCAGGCGGTTGGGAGAAGATCTTCCAGGCACTCCGAAAGTGACCCTCGTGGCCGGATCGGCAGTACTCAAAAGGTTCCCCGCCAAGGTCGCGAGACTTGCCACACGGGCGATGGTAAGACGAGGAATACAGGTCATGACCGGCGTCAGGGTGGCGACCATCACGCCGGAACACGTGGTGCTGGATGACGGCGTGCGGGTACCCGCCGATTATGTCATGCTGGCCATCGGTATCAGGCCCGGCCGGCTGTTCGTCGATTCCGGCATCCCCACGGCCGGCGACGGCGGCATGATGGTGGAGGATACGCTGCGTTCCATCAAATTTCCGGAGATGTTCGGCGGCGGTGACTGTATTGAACTGAGAAGTCGTTCACTGGCAAAAGTGGGGGTATACGCGGTGCGGCAGAATCCCGTTCTCCGTTACAACCTGACCGCGGCGCTCGAGCGGCGGCCATTGCGCTCCTTCAAACCACAATCCTCTTACCAATTGATCCTGAACCTGGGCGACGGTACCGCTATAATGAGCAAATGGGCCCTGGTGCTGGATGGCACGCTGGCTTTCATCATGAAGGATCACATCGACAGGAAATTCATGAGAAAATTCCAGGTTTCGGGGGAACTGGATGAACCGGAATCAGTGGAAGGCGAGGGGCAAAATGAGTCTGCTTGATTATTTCAAACCCGTGGACACCATCAGTCCTGATGAACTCAGGAAGCACATGCACCGACATGATCCTGCAGATTTCATCCTGTTGGATGTACGGCAACCGGCTGAATATGAGCGAGGTCATTTACCCGGTGCGGTCCTGATGCATGTGAGTACCGTTGCTGAACGGCAGTGGGAGCTGGCGCGCGACAAACCAGTCTTTACCTATTGCGCGGTTGGGGTGCGCAGCAGGGCAGCGGCAGCGATATTGAAAGATGCGGGATTCAACGCCCGCAGCTTGTCGGGTGGCATCAACGCCTGGCATGGCATCACCGCCGCCGGGCCGCCGGAAGCCGGCATGGCCTATTTTACCCCGGCGCACGGCACCGGCGAGTTGATCCTGCTGGCATGGGCGCTGGAGGAGGGTTCCAGGCGTTTCTACTCGACGCTGGCTAAGCGGGAATGGGATGAGGATACCACCGCCGTCTTCACGAAACTGGTCGAAGAGGAGGAGCAGCACAAGGAGAAGCTGGAACAATTCCATGCCAGTATAGACGCTGGGGCACTCCCGGTGGATCGCCTGGCGCCCGGCGAGCTGGGCGCGGTGATGGAAGGCGGTATGCGGGTGGAGGATGCGCTGCGCTGGCTTGACGACAAAAACGCCGGCATGGCGCTGCAACTGGCACTCAGTCTCGAGGTCGACTCGTACGATCTCTATCTGAAACTGGAGCGGCGCCTGGAGCCGGCGGTGGATCGGCGGCTTTTCCAGGGACTGGCGCGGGGGGAGAAGGCACACATCGAGATGCTGGCCGCACGGCTCGATCAACGATTGATCGAATAGCACCGGCCTGAGAAGTCGACCATCGGCCTATGCCCGTTCTGAGTCCCTGGTCAGAATATCTCCCTGCCATCGCCGTACGAGCCGAAGGCAACGAAGTCCATACTATGCTGGAAACCGGGGCCACAGATGACGGGCATGTATATGGAGACGGCCGTCTGCGAAGGAAGGTCCGTTTCGAGGAGTGGATGGATCCGCCGGAAACTCCCGGAAGCCAGCAGGGGGCAACCGGTTTGCAGCAAGTAAAGGTTTGTGTTCAGAGGCCCGGATGTGGTAATAATTTATAGAACTACACGCACTATTGGCGACAAGCTGACACAAGGAGTTATCATGAGATCTCGGTTCCTCGTCATTGCGATGGGTGCATGCTTGATCTGCATACTTTTAGGCGGTTGCGCCGCAACCCTTCAAGACTGTGTGCTCGAACACGATTTCGAGTGCACGAGGCATCTGCTGGAAAAGGGTGCCGAACTGAACAGATCCGGCAAGTGGGGGAAAACGCCACTTCACTGGGCAGCCACGGAGAATGACGTGCGGATCGCGCGACTGCTCATCCAGCGTGGCGCCGACGTCAACGCCCGAGATGACTGGCACTGGACCCCACTGCATTCGGCGGCACTGGTAGGCAATCCGGACATGGTGCGCCTGCTGCTGGATGCCGGCGCGGAGGTCAACGCTCAATCCGATCACGACTGGACGCCGCTGCATGCCGCTGCTTTCAATGGGCATTACAATATCACCGGACTTCTGGTGGAACGAGGCGCCGATACGACGCTGGAGTACGATCGCGGCTGGTCGCCCATGGAAGGGCATGGTCATGCGAGAGAGACGAGGCTGACCACCAAAAGCAGCACCAGGGGCGGACAAGTCCGAACATTGGACGATGGAACGGGCGTGGTTCCTCCCGGCCGAACCGGCATCATGGCACAGGCCGGCGGTAAGGAAGTTCCGGCGCTTTCCACCACGGGCATTGTCATGACGCTGCTGGGCATGACCCTGGCGATGGCCATCGCCCGCAGGTCACGCATAACCGGTTAGAGGGGATAACGGACAGCGGAGCCGCCGCGCCTCCGAAAACCACGGCAATCGAAGGGTCCCGCTGAATCGATGCGAAAATGCGTGCCTTTCCGCCATCGCCGATGATAGAATCAGAAGGGTACTGGAACCGGCGGTGCGCCGGGTAACGTACCAGGATGCGGAGGATGCGGCATGGGCGATGCATACCCGTCTCACCACACAACAGCCAGGGAGAGATCGGCGCGGGCACGGGCGATCGAAGCGGCCGGCGGCATACTGGAATCGATCACCGCTGGATCACTGCCACCGGTTATAGACTGCACCCTTTCCGAGGCCATCGTGCTGGGACTCCTGCGGCAGGGCGTCACAAGATTTCTGGCCGTGTTCGGACATGGTTCCACTGAACTGGCCGAAGTACTGCGGATTTACCAGGAGGCGGGAGTGCTCCGCACCTGCAATGTCCGCAATGAAATCGAGGCTTCGCATGCGGCCGCCGCACTCCGCTGGATCACGGGTGAAAAAGCCGCCGTGGTCACCTCCATCGGGCCGGGTGCACTGCAGGCAATGGCCGCATCCCTGGTGCCGGCGAGCAACGGCCTGGGTGTCTGGTACCTGTTCGGCGATGAGACTACCGAGGACGAAGGTCCGAACATGCAGCAGATCCCCTCTCCAGCCCAGGCGCAGTATTTGAAACTCTGCTCCGTGATGGGCGGCGCTTACAGTCTGCACACTCCGGGCGCGCTGAACACGGCCTTGCGCCGCGGCATGAACACAGTCGATCATCCGCATCGCGCCGGACCATTCTTCCTGCTCATGCCCATGAATACCCAGCCGGCGCTGTTGAGATCCTTCAACCTGGCGGAATTACCGTCAGGAGAGGTACCCGCCATGGGAGCGGCCGCCGGAGAAGAAGGCTACGCGGCGGCGGTGGGGGTACTCCGCCGGGCGCGCCGGATCGTGGTGAAGGCCGGCGGTGGCGCGCGTCATGCCGGACCACAACTGGAACGATTCCTCGACCTGGTGGACGGCGTGGCGGTAATAAGCCCCATGGCAAGCGGAGTGCTTCCCTATGGCCATCCACGCAATATGCTGGTGGGCGGCAGCAAGGGCACCATCTGCGGCAACCATGCCATGGAACAGGCCGATGTGCTGGTGGCGCTGGGCAGCCGCTTCGTCTGCCAGTCGGACAGCTCGCGTACCGGCTATCTCAACCTGACGAACACCATCACGATCAATACCGACCTCGATGCGACGCTGCACTACAACAACACCATCGGCTTATGGGGAGAATGCGGCGCCACGCTGGATGAACTCAACCTCAGGCTGGAGGCGGCGGGAATGCGGAATGAACCCGGCGAATCAGCCTGGTTCAGGTCATGCGCTGACAAGCGGGCTGAATGGGAAGCATTCAAGAAATTGAGATTTGACCGGCCGTCACTCCATGACGATGCGCTGAACCGGAACGTGCTCACCCAGCCGGCGGCCGTCAAGATCGCGAGCGACTGGGCGAGACGCCACGACCTGATCACCTTTTTCGATGCCGGGGACGTGCAGGCCAACGGCTTCCAGGTGGTTGAGGATGACCGCCCCGGTCGCACGTTCACCGATACCGGCGCCAGTTATATGGGCTTCGCTGTTTCAGCGCTGCTCGCCACGGCACTGACGGAGAAACCCATATTCGGACTTGCGGTGACTGGAGACGGTTCCTTCACGATGAATCCGCAGATACTCATCGATGGGGTTGTGCATGGGGCACGCGGCTGCATTCTTCTCCTGGACAACCGGCGCATGGCGGCTATCTCAGCTTTGCAGCAGGCTCAGTACGGCCACGAGTATGCCACGGCTGACAACCTGCGGATCGACTATGTCAGGTGGGCGGGTGCGATTCCCGGTCTGTTGGCGTTGCACGGCGGCACCACGCCGGATGAACTGCTCACCGCCCTGGATCGGGCCAGGGTCTACCAGGGACTCTCCCTCGTGTATGCACCGGTCTACTACGGTCCGGATCCACTGGGCGGACTCGGCGCTTTCGGACGCTGGAATGTGGGCAACTGGGTGATGGAAACCCAGGCGCTCAGGCACAGGCTCGGCCTGTGATCGTCCCCGGCGCGGCGGCATGATTACCATATCCATTACAGCGAAGACCGGATCGGGTACCATCAGGATACAGATACATCCGGACCGGAACCGTTTCCTTCATCCCGCATCCATCGGTCGCGGTCCACATTTCCATCAGGCGGTTGGAACAGCAGCAGCGGAATCGGGGCTGACGTGCCAACCATGAGGTATCATTCTTATCTTTCATTTCGAGGGCGACATTCATGAACACCGGAAACGAATCTGCAGGCGGCATCTATCGTGGATTGACATCATACGGCGACGTGGGATTCTCGAAGTATTTGCGGCGCGCATTCCTGGCTTCGGCGGGATTCGATGCCGTCGATCTCGATCGGCCCATTATCGGTATCGTCGATACCTCTTCCGATTTCAATACGTGTCATCGCCAGATGCCCGAGTTGACGGCTGCCGTGAAGCGGGGAATCCTCGAAGCCGGCGGCCTGCCCTTTGCCTTCCCCACCATCTCTCTTCATGAAATCTATACCCACCCGACCACAATGCTGTACCGCAATCTGATGGCCATCGACACGGAAGAAATGATCAAGGCGCAACCGATGGACGCGGTGGTATTGTTGAGCGGCTGTGACAAGACGGTGCCGGCGCAGGTAATGGGAGCCATTTCCGCCGGCCGGCCGGCTATTTGCGTGGTGGCCGGTCCCATGCTGACAGGTTCGTGGCGGGGTGAGCGTCTGGGCGCCTGCACCGATTGCCGGCGTTGGTGGGCGGAATTCCGCGCCGGCCGCATTACAGCGAGGGAGTTGGCTGAGATCGAGAAAGAGCTGTGCGCCACCGCCGGTACATGCATGGTGATGGGTACCGCCTCCACCATGGCCTGCCTGGTGGAAGCGCTGGGCATGATGCTGCCGGGCGGCGCCACACCGCCCTCCGGCTCGGGTGCCAGGCTACGGCAGGCAGTGGCCACGGGCCGACGGGCCGTCGCCCTGGCACGGGAAGGGCTCACCCCTGAACGATTACTGAACAAGGCATCATTCCATAATGCGATGATCGTCCTTGCCGCACTCAGCGGTTCGACCAACGCCGTCATTCATCTCACCGCCATCGCCGGCAGGCTGGGGATCACGCTGGATCTCGATGCGTTCCACGGGGTGGCGGCCCGCACTCCCCTCCTGGTGGACTGCAAACCAGCCGGCCGAGGCTACATGGAGGATTTTCATAAAGCCGGCGGCATGCCGGTACTGATGAAAGCGCTGAGTCCGCTGCTGCACCTGGAGGCGCGAACCATCACCGGGATCACCGTGGGTGAGTTGTTGGAGGGATGCTCCCTGCCACCCGCCTGGCAGGACATCATCCACCCTCTCGAAAAGCCTTTGGGGCCGGCCGGCTCACTGGCGACGCTGAGCGGCTCGCTAGCGCCCGGTGGCGCCATTATCAAAACAGCGGCGGCGAGCCCGGCACTGCTCCGGCATCGAGGACGGGCGGTGGTTTTCGAATCACCCGAAGACGTGATCGGGAGGATCGATGATCCCGCCCTGGAAATCACGCCGGAGCATGTCCTCATCATGCGCAACGCAGGTCCCATCGGCGCCGGGATGCCTGAAGCAGGAGCCCTGCCAATCCCACGATACCTGGCCAAGGCCGGTGTCAGTGACATGGTGCGGATTTCCGACGCCCGGATGAGCGGAACCGCATACGGCACCATCGTGTTGCACTGTTGTCCCGAAGCGGCGGCGGGGGGTCCGCTGGCCCTCGTGAAGGACGGCGATATGGTGGAATTGGATGTCGTGGAACGGAGAATCGATCTCCTGGTTGATGACGACGAACTGAGCCGCCGCCGGGCCGCATGGCGCGCACCCGTGCTCCCCCCCAGGGGATGGCTGCGGCTTCATGCCGAACACGTACAACCCGCTTCGCGGGGAGCCGATCTGGATTTCCTGGTGCCTTGAGCTTTCCGTTCCTCCGGATTCGACTATTCAGCATTCCGGGGTAACAGCCGATACCCGAACGTGTTCTGCCTGTACCACAGGAGTTCGGCGGCGCAGTCCAGTCTGGCCAGCGCCGTATCGCGCCAGGATTCGTTCACCACGAGATACGCGGGAACTCCCCGTTGCCTGCATGCCTCCAGCAGTCGCCGGGTCATCCGCTCCGGCCCGAGGTCCCAGCGGACGGTCTGGCGCGCGCCGTAATACCGGACGGCGCCGCTGAACAACCAGGAAAACACCACCGCATCCGGCTCCAGGTTCGCATCTATCCAGGCTCCGATCTCCTCGTATCTCGATTCAGCCGCTGCGGCCTTGTACAGGTAGGCATCGCTATTATAGACATGGGCACGGTACATGCACGCCGGGAGCATCACCAGGAGCCACAGGACAGCCTGCCTCCCGCGCGACACCGCCAATCGGTTCAAGATCCACTCGGCTCCCAGGATGGCAAGAACCACCAGCGCCGGTACAGCGGGCAACATGAGTCGCTCGTTCCACCACGGCCGATGGAACTCGTAACAGCAATAAAACGCCGCCAGGCAAGGAAAAGCCATGAGCAGAAACACACAACGCCGCCGGGTGCGGATCAGGATCAGAGAGCCGGCCACCGCGGGCAGCAGCAGGATCGGCATGAAATAGGAAGAGGCGGTGACGGAGTAGTGCAGGAGCCGTGATGGAATATTGATGATGGAGAAAAACTGCGACATGTCACCGTAGCCGGTTGCCAGGGGATTTCCATACACGAAATCCTGGTAAGCCAGCAGGGCCGTCAGGGGAGATGCGGCGCCGAGCAGAAAGGACCGCAACCGGCGGGAATATGGTCCGCCCCTGACCGACATGGCGGCGAACATGACAGGGAGGAAGACGATTGATGAGGGCCTGATGGTGACGGCATACCCCGCAGCAAGACCCGCCAGAAAATCGCCCAGATCGCCCCGGCCCCGGCTCGCCAGCGCCAACCCCACCCATAGCATGCAAGTGTTCAGCCCATCGCTCATCCGCTGGATCGATGCATAGAAGGTGAGAGGCAACGCGCCGAACACCACGGCGGCGCGCAATCCGGTCCCCGGCCCGAACAAGCCGCTGGCGAGGCTGAAAAGCAGGTAGATGGTGATCGCCCCGCTGACCGGTGATATCCAGGATGCGGCACCATCGCCCAGCACACGCGTCAATACAACGATCAGAGAGGGTAAGCCCGGTTGGTATCCCGGAGCGGTGGCGCCGATCGCGCTCATGGGATAGGTGCCGAGCGGCCACGTATACCGGACATCTCTCGGGGGCAGTCCGAGGCGCCAGAGGACCGTCTCGGGCTGGACGGGAGTTCCGCTTCCCATTCGACATGCCGATTCCTGGTAGCCGTACGAATCGGCTGCGCCTACCGCGCGCACACGGAAATGTCCGAACCAGCACAGGGCCGCCAGGCTCAGCAGGATACCGGCGAGACGGAACCACCACAATGGACGGATTCTTGCACGTAACCAATCTTGAAGCCTGATCAGGGGACCTTGAAAAGATCGAATCGCGCCGAGCACTCCGCAACAGAGACACAAAAGGACTGCACCACGCAACAAGGCAAGGGGAATCACCGTATACAACCAGCCGTCCAAGGCGGGACAGGATCGCGGCTTCAATCGGTATCCGGGAACCCTGACCCCGTCAAGAAAGATACGCAATCGCACCGCCTGATAGGAACGATCCTGTTCATGTAAAACCGCGATCTCATGCCAACCGGATGTCAGCGTCAGCCGGACACGCT
>JAFGDC010000177.1 GCA_016932295.1 candidate division CSSED10-310 bacterium | reverse complement strand
TTTGACTTGAACCCATTGAATACATTATCATCGCTGCCTGTCGCGGGAACTTGAAAGTGATGACCGCCGATCAGAATATCGGGACTGAAGAACTGCCATGATGTTCTCCTTGGCGGTATGAACTCGCATCCGAGTGACTGCCAATGGCGGTCCCCATGCAACGCTCACAGGGTGGACAAGGTTGATTTCGGGGGGAATGAGCGGATGAGGCAACAGTCGATACAAAGGAGATGGTTGGCGGGATTGGTATTGCTGGTAACGGTCGCCTGGTCCGTCAGTGCCGATGAAGGCCGGTTCAGGAACTGCATCCTGGTGACGTTCGATACGCTGCGCGCCGATCACCTGTCCTGCTACGGGTACCCCAGACCTATAACACCGGCGTTGGACCGCTTTGCCAAAAACGCATTGACCTTCAGCGACACCCTGTCCCAAATTCCTCTGACTGGTCCGGGGCATGCCACCATCATGACGGCGCACTTCGCACATCAACATGGCGCTGTGCGGAACGGCATCCGTATTCTGCCCGATGAGCATACCATGGCTGAACTTTTCAAGGCACAGGGCTATGTCACGGCTGCATTTCTCAGCGGATGGACGTTGAAATCACATCTCTGCGGTTTGAACAAGGGCTTCGATCTGTATGACGACACTATGACCGATCGGTATCGGGTTGTGAACTCCCAGCGGTTCGCCGATCAGGTAACCGACGAGGCGCTCAGATGGTTGGCGAAAGACAGGAAAGAACCTTTCTTCATGTGGCTGCATTACTTCGATCCTCATTGGCCCTATGCTGAACACCCACACTTCCGACCCAGCGCCGAACCTCGCGACTATGAGAAGGACGGACGGTACAAGAGCAGGATTACAGAATACAACATTGAGATCGCCTTCACCGACCGTCAGTTTGACAGAGTGATGCACGCACTCCACCGCACCGGTCTCGATAAAACCACCTGTGTCGTGGTCACCGCTGACCACGGTGAGAGTTTCGGGGAACACAACTACCTGGGGCACGGGCGCCGGGTATACAATCCAGGGCTGCATATTCCTTTCATGATTTCCTATCCCGGGATGAAACGGGCGGGTGAGATCACCTCATATCCAGCGCAACAGGTTGATTTTCTGCCCACAGTGACCATGCTGGCGGGAATGCCCGATGGCGGCATCAAACCCATGGGAGAGAGTCTTGTGCCTGTCTTGAACGGCGATCCAGCCACCGGCCGGGAAAAGGTCGTCTTTTTCGAGACCTATTCCGGGGCCGCCAAATTGGTACCGAAGTCATTGAAAAAAAAAGCCATGAGCCATCAACTTCATGCCGGATTCCGGGTCGGTGCTCACAAGCATATCATGCAGATTGCCACCGGCTGGCTCCAATCGTACGACCTCGACAATGATCCCGGAGAACTCTCACCCATCGATACGGCAGCCCCCGCCCGTGACCAGATCAAGACGACCATCATCCGGATGATGGAGGACGGCGCGGTGGCATTGGAGGCGGACTCCGAGCGAGACGGCATCAACGACGAGGACCGGGAAATCCTCCAGACGCTGGGTTATATAGAGTGAATCCGACGACCTTGAACTGGGAGGATGCACCAGCCTTCCCCCTGCTGATACTGTTCTGCCTGGCGATCTACCGCGCCGCTCATCTCTGGACGGCATCGAGTCTTGAAAAACGTGAGGATCGATTGCTGTCTATCCCAGTCCTGTGGTTTTCAGGAGTGCTTCTTGTTGTTCTTATGGCGGGAGTGCCCGGCCATCTCGATCTGTTCACGATGAGTGCGCTGATCGGTGTACTGGTGCTCGGTACGGAGGTGTTTCTCCGGTGGCGTGGCGCGCTCTCGACCACAGCGCCTGGATGCGCGGTTTCTCATCGATCCCCGATGGGATGGCTGGATCTCTCGCTTCTTCTGTTCCTCTGCGGCGCGCTCGTGACGGTGATCACGAAAACCATAGGCGATGGTCCGGCAGGATGGGATGTGTGGACCTACCACCTGGCATTCCCGGCGGACTGGCTGCTCAGCCATGATCTCCGTACCATGCTGCAGCATTACGGTGACAGTGCCCCACCGTATTATCCGCTCAACGCCGGGATGTGGGCGTTCTGGTGGATGGCGCCGCTGCGTTCCGATCTACTGGCGCCGTTCGCCCAGTTGCCGTTCCTGGTGGCCGGTATGATCGGTCTGTTCAGCGCCGCCAGGCAACTGGACTGTTCACCGAAGGATGCGTGGACAGGCGCGTTGGCTTTCGGCACCATGCCGTTCGCAATCGGAATGAGCGGTATCGCCTACAATGATCTTACCATGGCAGGCTGTTTCGGACTTGCCTTCGCCGCCGTGCTTATGCACCACCGGCGTCCATCCGCCTTCAATGCCATGATTGCCGGCCTCGCCATCGGCATGTTCGTGGGAGTGAAATACTCATCGGTTCCCTTTTCCCTGGTTCTCCTGGCGCCCGCCGGGTTCACGTTATTACGGGCAACTTCAAGACTGCCGGGGATAGCGGCTTTTTCAACTGGACTGATCGCCACCGGCGGCTTCACCTACCTGCGTAATGCCATCATTACCGGTAATCCGATCTATCCCGCCCATGTCGAACTGTTCGGTCGCGTGATTATCGCCGGCGCTTACAGCTCCAGGGTCTTCGTGGGAAGCGGAATGCACGAGGCGGATCTGGCGCACATGCTGTTCTCCAGGTCTGGTCTGACGGAAGTGGGCTGGCAGACCCCTGTGTTGTTTATTCCAGCGGTGATCTTGGCGCCCCTGCTCGTCATCATGACCTCGCGAGGGCACACCATGGAGAGGTGGATATCGAGGCTGTATGCGGCCGTTTCGCCACTCTTGGTTTTCATGGTCTACTACTGGCTGGTGCCGTACCGCTACAATGCGCGATTCTTTTTCCCGGCCTTGCTGGCGTCCGGACTTGCGGTCGCCCTGGCGAGTCATTGCCTGGGGAAATGGCGATTCGTGGTACCGATCGCCCTGCTCGGTGCGGTGTGGAGCAATACCTATCATTGTCTTGCTCTGCCTGGCCGGCCGGCATTCCATCGGTATCTGCTGGCAGGCGCACTGGTCCTTGGCGCAGTGGCGAAGATGGGAGATGCCTACGTTCCCCGCCGATTACGAGGTTTTTATTTGTGGCGGACAAAATTGGCGGTGGCAGGATCGCTGGTGATTCTCCTCATCGCCGCCGCTGCTGGAGCGGTAGTATTGCCTGAATATGCACGGCACAAGTGGGATTACATCACCGGCGATCTGTCCGGCGTGATGGAATGGCTCATGGAAATGGGAACATACAAGTCACTCCGGATCGCCTATGCCGGCTCCAATGCTCCCTACCCCTATTTCGGGGCCCGGTTGCGCAACATGCCGGTCTTTGTCCCCCGTAATGCGACTGGTGCAGCTCCGTATTATGGTTGCGGGTACGTCCATGGCGACATCATGTCCAATCCCGAATATTCAGCCTGGCATCGCAACATCACCGCGCTGGCAGTCGACTACCTCATTACCACCAGGCACAATCGCTCCTCTTATCCGCCGGAGGATACCTGGGCACGGACAGCCGGATTGCCCACGGCGTTCGTCAATGATTCATTCCATGTGTTCGCCGTTTCGGAGTGGGCGCGCCGGTACGTGCTGTAGTCGTTCGCCGAACCGGAAAGACTCAAGTGAAGCATGGAGTCTGGCGGCGATCCGATGCGGTGACATGTCAGGGCATGTTCCGATCGTGGCGGGGAGGATGGGGTGTGAATCGCATGGGGCAGTTGGCCTGCGGCGGGCCGCGACATTGACGGGTACATGACAACGCCCGCCTGAAGCGGGCGTTGTCTCTGCATTACCTGTAGTGGATTAGTTCCAGCCGAAACTCACGTAGTCGAAGTCACCGAAAACCTCGATGGTGCCGGTGTGGAGGAGGGCTCCCCAGAACTTGATATCGTCGGCTTCTCCGGCGCCGTCCGGCCAGGGGAAGCTGAGTACTGCCTGCGAACGGGACTCGTAGGCGTTCAGGTTGGTGGTGTTGAACTCCAGATCCATGGTCCAGCTCGGCCAGAAGTAGTAGGCGGTTCCCCAGATATCGAGGACGATGTATTCATCCACGGTGACGGGGGTGGCGTTGGTGTTGCGGATGGTGGCGCCCAGTACGAACTGGTCACCGGAAGTGAACATGTTCTGGTTGATTTGCAGTGAGATGCCGTCGGTCATGGCGCCGTTGAACCAGTTGATCGAGTTGGTGAGAAGTGTCACCCGGTCGGTGAGCGGCATGCCTTCGAAGGAGAAGGCGAGGAAGATGACCTTGTAGTCGGCGGTGGTGCCTGGCTTGGGATACATCAGGGCACATGGGCCTTCGACAATCTCGTCGGTGCCGGTCTCGAAGTAGTCGGGATGCATGCCAGTGGGATAGTTGTGGGATTCTGCCGTGAATATCGCCTGGGCAGTGGCATCGGGCAGGATATTGTCCGGCCACCAATCGTATCCGCCGGTCTCGATGCTCGAACCGGTGGGATCGTCGGAAATGTGATCGGTCAATGCCACGTTCATGCCCGTGGTAAGTGGGCAGTCAGCCACGCCGAACACGTGGTAGTAATACTCATCCTGTTCCAATGAGGCGATATGCAGGTAGTCGTGGGCAAATTCACCGGGAACTGTTGCCGCTACCCAGTCTTCACCGTCGGGATAGCCATACTCCTGATACAGATATTCCTGGGAGCTGATGAACAGGTAACCGCCGGCATCAAGATACTGGCCGAGGGTGACCTGTTCTTCTTCACTGATGGCCTTGTTGTACCCAGAGCCGGTGTTCCAGACTACGATGTCGTACTGCTGTAAATTCGCGTATTCCGGATGCGACAGGTAGGCAGCATTCTCCCAGACATCATAGTCATAACCAGTGCCATCCAGCGCTTCCGTGAAGTAGACCTCCATGGCTTCCGGCACCCATCGTTGATTCTGGTCGTCATCGACGAACAGGATCGGGCTCGTATTGACGATGACCGCGAAGGAGACGGGCGTATAATCGAGGTTGACGCTGTTGGCACTGAAGTTCAGAGTGAATACGGCGATTTCACCCTTGGGGCCCGATCCATTCACGGTGTACGTGAATGTGTCTGTGGTGTTTGCGCCGGTGGCATCGTTGGCGATATCGGGGTAGTTCGCGGATGCCTTGGTGATGGTGACCTGGCTGGAGCTGCAACTCAGGGTGGCGGTGATGTTGGTGGCATTGTATGCCTTGTTTTGCACCGTGACCGCCATCTGGTATTCGCCGCCGCTCTGCGGCACCGTAAGATCCATGTGGTTGTAAATGAATACCGGCTTGAGGTCCACATCGAAGGTCATGTTGGCGCCGGAAGTACTGAAGTTCTTGAAGTAGATGCCACTGGGTAGGTAGTAGCCGTCGGAATCCACGGCGGTGTAAGGAGTGCATTCGGTCTGTCCATCTTCAGCGCAGTAGGCGGCGTTCTTGTGGTCCGGATGGTCTGGATCGGGATCGCGCAGGAAGCAGTGAAACGGTTCATTGGCGCTGCTGCCGTTGTCATGGCAATGCGTCAGCAGGGCGCCGGAGTCGTACCCGGTGCCGCGCTGATCGAAATACGCGGGGGAATCCACCCATCGGTTTTCCACCAGGAAGTGTTCATCGGGACTGTTGGCGATGGGGAGCCGGTAGCAGGCCTGCGCGTTGTTGATCATCTTCACGTCGACAAGGGGCAGACCGTTCTGAGGCGCGACTATGATTGTCGGCTCGAGCCATCCGAACAAGACCTTGTTCCAGGCCATGAAGTGCGCCGGATTGGCGCCCGCCGGTTGCCCGTTGTAACTGCCGCTGCACATCACGCCGTAACGGCCGACAGGATCGCAGCCGGGAGTATAATCGGTGTCGTAAAGGTCGGGCGCACCCAGGGTGTGACCGAACTCATGGCAGAACACGCCTATGGTTTCGATGGGACCATGCGGCTTACGCTCCGGATCGAGGTTGTACTCGCTGATCTCAACCCCGTCCACCTGTTCGGGCGGACTCAGCCAGCCCTTGTGTGACCAGAACTGGTTGGGATTGCCGCCTTCACCTCCAGGACCCTGGTGCACAACGATCAAACCTTCAACAACACCGTCGCCATCATTATCGAAAAGCGCAAAATCAACATCCGTATCGGCATTCTGAATGGCCTCCCGGATGAATTCTGTCGCATGGCCGTCAGGATCGAATCCGTAATTACCTCCGGTGTAATAGGCATAGGTATTGGCCGCGGTGTACCAGCCGGCTACCGTGCCTTCCAGCATGAGCTGGCCGTAGGAAACCTCCTCGTAGTAATCACGCATGCTTCCCGTGGCATAGGTGTGGTCCGTGAAAAGCATGTCGTCGAAATCGCTGGACGGATACGTCCAGGTCTGGTCGGAGGCGCATTGCAGCAGCACGATCGTGTTCAGGGTGCTGCGGGTCAATGTCTTGTTCACCGTTCCGGCCTCCTCCTGCACGATCGGTACCTTGAGACCATTCTCGTAGAAGGTCATGGTGACCGGATCGTACGTGCCGGGGACCGGCGCCACCGCTTTCACTCCGATCGCGGCGCCAGCCACCGCCACCACACAAACGAGCAGGATTCGTGTAAACAGATGATGCATACGGTTAGTCTCCTTGTTTTGATTGATTGCCACTACCGTGTTCTTTCCCGCGCATGCTGAACGTCCGTTGCGGATGATTCGAGATGAACCATGGAAGCACGAACCAACATGACAGCCCATAATAGTACCTTGTCTTCTGTATGAGATAACCATGGGAATGTCAAGAGAAGGGACGGCCTGTCATCGGGAAGATGCCGGCTGGTCCGATTCGTACCCAGTGCCGGGTATCGCGGTGAAAACCGTTGCATCGGAATGGGAGCTGGCGGCTGATGGTGGTGGGAAGCACGTGAGTGCCGGTAATTGGGTTTTCCAGTGATTATCTTGCATCTTTCACGGTCCACGAGCATCAGGGATTGCGTCCGCTCTGTCGCGGGCGCTTCGCGTGTGAGGAGGCGGTCATCGGGCGGCAGTTGACGTTGACAGGCATCTTTCCCGGTCTCGATCCCGTGCAATCGAGCATGGATGCCCTGTGGCGTTTCAGCGGCATGTACCGCCGGCTTGCCTGTCCCGCCGTTCGGAGAAACCATGGACGGACCGGGCTGGTATGGATTTACTTCCGGTGAGCAGGACGCGTACTGGTGGCTCATACCCTATAAAATGCTTCCTGTGTGGAGGGATGGGTGGGGATTGAGTGGAGGGTGCTGGAGCTTGACTTAAAAATTCCTGATTGTTATTGTCCATATGTCCCAGAACGTGACTAACGAGCTTCAGCAGGTAGGAGTTTTTATGGGCAATTCGCTCCCGAAGATCATCGCCATAGCAAACCAGAAAGGCGGAAGCGGCAAGACCACCACGGCGATCAATCTCAGCGCCTGCCTTGCCGAGGCGGGTCGTCGTGTATTGCTGGTGGATCTGGATCCTCAGGCAAATGGCACCATCGGTCTCGGTATCAGCTCGGAGGATCTGAAACGGTCTGTGTACCACCTGCTCATCGATCCGGATCTGGAGGTCGACGATGTAGTGCAAGACACTCCCCAGCCGAATCTCAAGATGATTCCTTCCACCATTCATCTTTCCGGTGCCGAGGTGGAGTTGGTGAACGCGATCGGCCGCGAGATTCTGTTACGCGAGAAGATCATGGCGGCCATCGACGATTATGATTACGTGGTGCTGGACTGTCCGCCATCGTTGGGATTGTTGACGCTCAATGCCATGACCACCGCCAGGGAGGTGGTCATACCCGTGCAGGCGCATTTCTACGCCTTGGAAGGCATGAGTCAGCTTATGCACACCATCAAGATCGTGCAGAAGCGGCTCAATCCGGATCTGCGTCTGGCAGGGATTCTCGTGACCTTGTACCAGAGCAACACCAAGCTCTGTGAGCAGATTCTTCAAGAGTTGAAGCGTTACTTCCGGGACAAGATCTACGACTCAATCATCCGCATGAACATCAAGCTCGCCGAAGCGCCCAGTCATGGGTTGCCGATCAATCTCTACGCCAGTGATTCGAATGGGACCAGGGATTACCGCGATCTCGCCAAGGAGGTGCTCAGTGCCGAATGTTGAAGGCTCGGAAGAAAATGTACTGGGCAAGGGTATAGATGCAATTTTCCGCAGAACCACGAGGCTGCAGAATGAACAGGATGTGGTGGTGGACTTCTCGCGCGGCGTTGCCACGAGGGAAGGTGATGAAGTCATCATTCGATTGCGTTTGAAACCGGAAGAGAATTTACTGTCGGCTTTGCGGCAACTTCTCAAGGAAGCCAAGAAAGGCATCTTCGATCCTTTGACCGATTTCGATGCAATGCGGGAATCCGCCTTGAAGTCAGCCCGCAAGGCAGCTCAGGCCTTCAAGCAGGGAGATCCGGAAATGTCCATCGTGCAGTACATCAAAGCGCTGGAGATACTGGAGGATCTCAATTTCCGTTACAACCTGGCGCTGGCGTACGAAGCCGTCGGCCAACCGGCAACCGCGGTCATGCATTACGAACGTCTGGTCACACTCAATCCGGAAGATGTGGACGCCTGGAACAACTTGAGCGCCATGTATTACAAGATCGGTAAGCCAGACAAGGCCATGTCGGCTTATGAACGTGCGGTTTTACTGGATCCGCGATTGGCGCAATCGTTCGGCGAAGACGTTTTTCAATCCCGCAATCGACCGCGGGACATTTAAGCACACAACGATATTACGTTCGAGGGGGGTGAATCTGTGCCTGTTTCCTCGGTTGAAATCGATGGCTCCTCGCTTGATATCGCCACCGTCGAGCTGGTGGCAAGGCAGCGTGTTGGCGTGCTCCTTTCCAATGCCTCGATTCAGGCCATGGATCGGTGCCGTGCGGTAATAGACCGGCTGCTGCATGCGGAGGATGTGGTCTATGGTCTCACCACCGGCTTCGGCGCTCTGCGTCATGTCAGGATATCGAGGAAAATTACCGGCGCTCTGCAGCAGAATCTGATCGAGAGTCATGCCTGCGGCGTGGGTGATCCATTGCCCGAGGACGTGGTCCGCGCCATCATGCTGCTGCGGCTGAACACATTGGCCAAGGGGTATTCCGGCATTCGCTCCGATACCGTGCAGGCGCTGGCTGATCTCGTCAATCACGGCATCTTCCCCCTCATTCCCGAGAAGGGCTCCGTGGGTGCCAGTGGTGATCTCGCCCCGTTGTCCCATCTGGCTCTCGTCCTCACCGGCAAGGGTGAAATCTACAGCGGTACACGGCAGGATGAGCCGGCGCCCGCGCGGCCTGGTGTCTATCTGGAACGCGTGCCGCGCCATGCGTTCACGCCAGTGAAAGAGGGCGATGCCCGGCTTCCGGCCACCCTGCCGGTGATCCTGGAAGCGAAGGAGGGCTTGGCGCTCAATAACGGCACCCAGGTGATGACCGCCATCGCGGCGCTCACCATCAGCGATGCCCGGGCCCTGATGAAGACCGCACAGGTCGCGTGCGCCATGAGCTATGAAGCCATCAAGGCGGTCACCTATGCACTGGATGCACGTGTTCATGAGGTGCGTCCCCATCAAGGTCAAATCGACGTGGCGGCAAATCTCCGCAGGATGCTGCAGGGCAGCCAGGTGCTCAACATTCCGATCAATTTCGGCATGGCAGGGCAGTTGATACATGTGCTCGATTCGTTGCAGGACTATCTGCCCCCGGAAAAAGGGTTGGCGGAGATCATCGAGTTGCGTGATGTAATCAGGAGTTGGTGCAACGCTCTCGCGTCCGAACACCAGGCTGTCGGCTTCAGAATGCCCGTTGTCTCGCAGTGGCGGCGCACCATCGCCGCCCATATCAAACACCTGGTCGCACTCTGGTCCAGGCAGGAAACCGACGACAAGCGGCTGCAGTCCTTGTTCAAAATGGGCGTGCAACTGCTGAGCGGAATGCTGCCGGATATTCAACCGGTACAGGATGACTATTCTTTCCGTTGTGCCCCACAGGTCCTTGGCGCCGCTCTCGCCGCTCTGGAGCATGCCGCGCAGGTGGTAACCATAGAAATTAATGCCGCCACCGACAATCCACTCATCTTTCCCCCGGACATGGCTGCCGGCAGTCTGGAGGAATACCGGAGCAAGCTGAACCGGGAGCAGCTCGAGGCAGCCGTCTGTTCAGGCGGTAATTTCCATGGCGAGATCATTGCGCTGTGCATGGATTATCTGGCCATAGCTCTCGCCGAGGTCGGCAGCATCGCCGAGCGGCGGATCGCTCACCTGGTTGATCAGAACGTGAGCAATGGCTTGCCGGCGTTCCTGGTACTCACCAGCGGCAGCAACAGCGGCTTCATGTTGGCTCAGTACACCGCGGCCGCGCTCGTCTCCGAGAACAAGTGCCTGGCGCATCCTGCTGGCGTCGATTCGATCCCGACCAGCGCCAACACCGAGGATCACGTCAGCATGGGCACTATTTCCGCTCGAAAGGCCCGGCAAATTCTCGAACATGTCGAGATTATCGTTGCCATCGAGCTGCTTTGCGCCGCTCAAGGCATGGACCTGCGCGCACCTTTACGGGTCGCGCCGCGGTGTGACCAGGCCCGTTCGATCATCCGGCGGGAAATTCCCTTCCTGGATCGGGATCGTCCTCTGTACAAGGACATTGAAGCGGCAACTCACCTGGTGCGCGGTCGTATTCTGAGCGGTCTGCTGGAGGAGTGAGCCGCGGTGGCGGCTGAAGCCCTGTCGGCGCCGACCGGAATGCGCCCTTGTCGGGCGTTGACCGCAGATTCTTGACCGCCCTCGTATTTTGGCCGTATAGTCTCATATCGCAATGAGTTACACCTCAGATCCCGTGCCATCCCAGGAAGTGAGGAGAAAGCATGATGAGAGGGACTGATCGGTCCGGATCTCATGATACGGACGTCAAGAACGGCTCGGCGAACACCATGTCCGCCGGCGATCTGGTGCGCGGCAGGAAAGTTTCCGGTGCAGACTTGCGCGGAATCGATGCCACAGGCCTGAAAATGCGGGCCACCGAATTCGAGAATGTCGATCTGCGTGAGGCGCGGTTCGCCGGCGCTGATCTCCGGCGCTGCAGATTCACCGACTGCCGCCTCGACGGCGTTGATGTATCCCGATGCCGTTTGTGTGGCGCTCAATTCATCCGCTGCGGCATGAAGGGTGCCGTCATGACCTCGGCAGATGCCGATGATACCCGGCTGCGGGACTGCGATCTGACCGGCGCTGATCTCAGACATGCCTCGCTCCGGAACAGCCAGCTTTGGAACTGCGACCTCCGTGGGAGCCACTTCGATGGTGCCGTTCTGCATGGCATGTCGGCACATGGTTGCACATTCGATCCTCATCTCAGGGATACCGGCCATCTTGGCGGCGCTCAGTTCAAGGGGACTGGCATGACCGCCGCATCCTACGCCCGGCTCGGACTGCTCATCCTGGTCATGTTGTCGGTGGTTTCCATCGGAATGAGCATCCATTCCATACGGACCAATCCCGATAACTGGGATTTTTCGTCTTTTGTGCTGCATCTCGACCAGTTACTGGGTCAGAACCAGCATGCGAAGGTGCTGGAACTGGCGAAACGAGGCAGTGTTCAATTCAGCAAGGATTTACGGAAACGGGCCAGGATGTTTCTCTATATGGGGAATGCATTGAAAGGCTTGAAACGGACCGATGAAGCACTGGATTACTGCCGCAAAGCGCTGGAGGATGCCGATGGTGAGTTCACCGTGATCCTCCCGGCACACTATTGCATCTTCGACTTACTCTTCAATCGCCGGCAGTTCGAAAAGCTGCTTGGCATCATGGCCGGATTCGAGACTGACCCGGCCAATATCGAGCATCGATTCTGGCTTATGCGATCCACCGCGACCGTATATGAAGCCATGGAAAACTGGCAGGCTGCACAGGATGTATTGGAGCAGATGCTCGAAGTCTTCAGGGAATCACCTGAGCGGGTCATGGAAACCAGGAAACTCCTTGCCAAGGTCCAATTGAAAACCAGCGACAGCCGGAACGCCGTGGAAATTTTCGAGAACCTGCTCCGGGATGCCGCCACGCAACCGGACCGCCTGCGCACATTCGTGGATCTTATCCGCGCGCAGTTCGAGGTGGGAGAAAAACAACAAGCCCGTCAGCGCTTCCTTGAAAATGAGGACACCATACTCGTCACCGTCGATCAGGAAACAGATTCTCTTCTCATGCAACTGGCGGAAATGTACCGGAACGAGTCTCAATTTGATATCGCCGAGCGCATCTTCAACAGCCTGATCACCAACGGATCAAGTGAGCTGACCAGAGCGGTGGCGACCCGCGGCAAGGGCCAGAGTTTGCAACAGCGTGGCAGGTTGAATGAGGCTGTCGGGTTGTATCAGGAGGCTCTTGTGCGGTTTGCTACCCTGGAAAAGGAACCGGAAGAGATCAAAACACTCCTGGCGCCGTTGATGCGGACCAATGGCCGGCGAGAGGACGCAATGGCTCTGTACCAGGAAATAGAACGGTCGACGGACGATCCGGTGCGAGCGAATTGGGCTCGAGACAATCTCGCGCACATGCACATAGAGAGCGGCGACCTGTCACGGGCGGAAGAAATGTTTCGGATCAACCATCGCAAGGCATTGGCGCGTAATGATTACTGGAATGCCAACAATGCCTTGGTCAGTATCGCCAACCTCCTTCTCAGGAAAGGTTCGCGTGCCGAAGCGATAGAGATTCTCACCACGATCGCCGATGATTCACACAGCGGCAACCAGGGTTCCTTTGCCCTGCGGCGGCTGGCCGAAATTCAATCGGAGGCGGGTGACACGGAAGCCGCAATGCGGATCTACGACAGGATCCAGAAACAATACGCCGGGGATACAGAACTGGTGATGGATGCCTTGTTCGGCAAGACCGAGCTGTTGCGCCGCCTGGGGAAATCCCAGGAAGCCATGGATCTGTACAATGAGATAGCCGGCATGGCTGAACGAGCGGAGCAACGCGCCCGTGCCCTCGAAGGGCAAGCCCATATCATGCAGGAACAGGGCCGGCGTGAGGAGGCCGAAGCGATTTTCCGGAATATCATAGACACCTATGCCACCCAGCCGATGGTGGCTTTCAAGGGCCATTCTGGTTTGTACAACCTGCTCAAGTCAACGGAACAGCAGGAAGCGGCGGAAAACGAATTGAACCAGATGCTGGCTCATGTCACTGACCGTGGATTGCGGCGCTGGCTGCTCTTTGAACTCGTCGAGACAAGGGTGCGACGCGGCAACCTGCCCGGCGCTCGTGAGACCCTTGCGCAAATCAGGGAGGAGTTCGCTGGTACTCAGCATGAGACTGAAGCCGACAGGCGGTTGAGAGAGTTATTCCCGGAAGAACGACGGGACCTGTAAATCAGTAAAACCGAGGGCGTGCTCGTGCGCATGCAATACCGCCGGGAGTATCAACTGGAGTATTGGGACATACGGTTCTTGCGGCGCGAAGCATGGGTGAATTGATGTCGTGGGGTTCGGTCTTCCGATCATGTCGCTATGAAGCTGGCGGGGGGTATCAGGTTGACATCCATACGGCAGGGGATATAGTGAAACGCGAATTTCCCGCCAGCAATCGTTGAAAGCTGGGCCATGCGTCAATGCACGTCTCGGTCGCGGCGTGCCGTCGCTTCCGCGGAGCGGCGCGACCGCGAAGCACCGGCGCAAGGGAAGGTATGCTTTTAGTAACCACAACGGATGGAGTGCGGTAAATGACGGTAGTACTTGATGGATACAGTCTCAAGATCGAAGATGTCGTAAACATCGCCAGACATGGTGAAAAGGTAGCATTGAGCGGCACTGCCATCGACAGGATCAATACCTGTCGCGGCTTGCTCAACAAGAAGATCGAGGCGCGGGAGATCATGTACGGAGTCAACACCGGAATCGGTGAATTTTCCGAAGTGGTGTTGACTGACGATCAGGTGAAACAGTTCCAGAAGTATCTGATCTACAATCATTCCGCTGGTATCGGCAAACCGTTTCCAATAGAGGTGGTGCGAGCCGCCATGGCCACCAGGATAAATGTACATTGTCACGGCAATTCCGGCTGCCGGCGGGAGATAACCGAAACCCTCGTGGAACTGCTCAATCGTGGGGTGACGCCGGTAGTGTGCGAGAAGGGCAGCGTCGGTGCGTGCGGTGACCTCGCTCCCATGAGCCAGATCGCCCTGCTCATGATGGGCGAGGGTGAAGCATTTTTTGAAGGCGAACGAATGCCGTCCAAGAATGCAATGGAAAAGGCCGGAATACCAGTCCCGGGCCTGTTGGCGCGTGATGGACTGGCAACCATCAACGGCTCCAATGTGATCGCCGGCATGGGATGCCTAGAGGTGTACGACGCGGAACGGTGGATATCGCAGGCCGAGATAGTCGCGGCGATGACACTGGAGGCGCTGCTGGCCAATCTCAAGCCATATGACCAGCGCCTTCACAAACTGCGTGGCTTCAAGGGGGCGGTGACCTGCGCGAACAACATCATGAAAATCATCAATGGTTCGGACCTGCAGACCGGGAAGCTCAAGGTCAAGGTGCAGGATGCGTATTCCATGCGCTCGACTCCCCAGGTCATTGGTGCCGCCCGTGATCATCTGGCGTATGCCCGTGCCCAGTTCGAGGTTGAAATCAACGGCGTGGGAGACAACCCGATCTTCATTCCCCAGGAGAACCTCGTTCTGACCGGCGCGAACTTCCAGGGCACGCCGATCAGTCTGCCCCTCGATATGGTCGGCGCTTCGATTTGCATGATTTCCGTCCTGTCCGAGCGCCGTCTCAACCGCCTGCTGAATCCGGCCTTGAGTGTGGGGCTGCCGGCCTTCCTTACCAAGGGCGCCGGTATGTTTTCCGGTCTTATGTTGAGCCAGTACACGGCCGGCATGCTGATCGTCGAGCAGCGTACGTTGTCGATGCCTGCGTGCGTGCAGTCCATCCCTGCGGCGGCGGATCAGGAAGATTTTGTCAGCATGGGGATGAATACCGCTTTAAAAACCAGGCAAATCCTCAACAACGCCAACAGCGTGTTGGGTATCGAAGCCATCGCCGCCGCTCAGGGTCTGGATTTTCGGACGTTCAACTTCGGCCGAGGCACTGAAGCCGGCCGTCGTGCTGTCCGAAAGGTCGTGGCCCATCTGGATGAGGACCGTCCCCTGTTTCCTGATCACAACAACATGACGGAAGCCATGCGCATGTGCACGTTGCTGGATGAGGTCACGGGTGAGATCGGCGCCCTGGGGAGTTCCTGGTAGTCAATCAGGATCGAGTGCCCGGAGAACCACGCGGATACGCGGCAGGGGACAGTGACGCCGACGGTGCATTGCGGCGGATGGTTCGGTTCATTGAACCAGCCGCGGAATCACGCATTCTGCTCCATTTCCATTACGGCATCCCGCAGCGGAGCACCGCACAGGCTGCACGTGGTGTCGTACCATGAAAAGGGAGTGCCGCATCCCGAGCATGTCCAACGTCGCTCCTGTTCCTCCAGCCAGTCCTTCAATCCGATCCGCCGGATCCGTTCCTGATTGCGGATCACCGCTGAATGATGTGGATTTTGATCATCGTTGAACGCCTGTAACAATCGACAAGGATACTCTGAACACTCGCCACAAACTGCGACACCACGCTCGATGGCACATTGGCGAATCATGCAGGAACCACAATGCATCGCCAGGCTCTCGCTTTTGCACCCACCGCAGAAGAGATCCTCCGGCGTCATGCAGAGCTTCTCCGCAAGCTGCTCCAACTGGTTGCCCTTAATCGCCACGGTGATGACGCAGGCGCCGCAGAATAATCCACAATACGAGGCGAAGCCGCCGGAATGTTGCGTATCCAGGGGCGCAGCCACCGCATCCTCCTGACGGTTGATGAGGAACCCGCTACCTGGTGTCCACGATACGCATCCAGTCTCCGACCAGGCGCGCCTCCTTATCGGACCACCTGTCTCTGACCGCCGCCAAGACATCGTTGGCCTTGCTGGCGATCTCTTCCTGTTGGTTGTTCTCGATCATGAAAACCACACCGCGCTTATCGTATACTCCCGCGCCGATATCCGCAATGAGTTCATCATAATCGGAGAACATGAAATAGAGGATGAGTCGGTTCGGATCCTGGGTCTGGAACCATTCGTCCAGATAGACGCGCAGGTATCCCTCTGCGTAGAAATTCCAGGTGGGGAAGACCATGATCACCTCTGTCTCCGGCAGGTAACTCTTGACCTTTTCCGAAGCCTGGTGGGGCTTGGAGATGAATTCATAGGTCCCCAATTTCGGATAGAACGTCGTGATCTCAGATAATAACAGGGCTGTGAAGCACGTGAGGAAAACCGGGACGGCCAGCACGGCGGCGCGACCCAGGACGCTCTCCCATTCCCGCCACAGACCGTCCACGCCGACAGCGATGAAAAATGCTATGGGAATGACCGCCAGCAGAACCCTGGCCGGGGAAATCATGTTTGAACCCATGGCGAGGGATACCCCGAACAGCAACCAGATCAACATCAGCAGATGACGTTCCTCGCGCCACCTCGAGACGGTGATGCCCAGCCCGAGTATGCCCAGTAACGCCAAACCACCCACCAGGAGGCGTTCATATTCGAAGGAAATGGGAACCGGTCGCAATCCAAAGACATTTTTGAAAAAGGACACGATATTCGACCAGATTATCCCTGCGCCGACTCTGACCCGGAGGTCGAGCGGATACGGCGGTTCAGCGGTGGGATCATCGAGCAGCATCTTCATGATATGCGGGTGGGCGGTCATGTTGATTACATGTTCACCGCGACCGCTGAAATACATGCGTTTCACCTGCGGTATATCAGTGAATTGGGGAGAAATGACGATCATGAAGACAGTGAATATCACCAGCAGGGGCAGCAGGTACCGGCGCAGCGCCGCAATCAGCCGCGAGCCCAGGGGGCGCCGCCGGTTGAACCAGGTCACATCGAGGAATCCTCGCACCAGCAGGTAGCCGATCAGTATGATGGGCATGATGCGGATCGGCGCATAAAAATACGGCATGAGTCCGATGCCGAGTCCGGCCCAGGCGAACGACCACAGATTGTCATTGAACAAGCCTAGCGAAAACATATGAAAAGTGAACAGCGCCAGCGGTACCATGAACAGGACATAGGTTTCTGAACGAGCATACAGCAGGAGCCATCCGGATACCGCCAGGTATGCGGTGGCCAGCAGGGCGATCCGGCGGTGATGAAACCGGTCGAAAAAGACATAGCTCAGAATAAGGGTGAGAATGCCCCCGAACACCGAGAGCATTCTGAATGTGACGATTTTGAAACCGAACAGCTTGATGAGAGGAACCATCATGCCCAGATAAAAAATGCATTCGCCGGAGGTGGTTTCCCGCGATTGTCCAAGGATGACCGCGTGCTTCCAGACATCCATCTTCCCGTGAAGAAACTGATACGTATCCCAGAAAGTCGGTTCCGCCCAGCGGAAACAGCACGGCACCCAGTTGTCGAGCCGGTAGAAGAGCATCAGAAACGCCGTCAGGAAGATCGCGGTTATTCCGATTATATGCCGTGGCTTATAGGGTTCCCACCCGTCCCATGGGACTGCCGAACCGGCCAGCCTGACGCTGGTCAATGCCAGGAAGAACGCCGCCGCATAGGTGATGAAGCCAAATTCATAGGACTCGTTGTAGAGCAAGTACTGAGCAACAACCGCACACACCAGCGCCGGATGGAGCAGGCCGGGGAATCGGTGGCGCCGCCGCAGGAGGAACCAACTGATGTAGAGTGTCAGTGTGACGGCGCCGAGGACCAGAACGACGATCTTGTGGTTTTTCAACATGATGTCCCGAAGATCAAGGCTGGTGGCGATCAAAAACTCCATGAAAGGAGAGAAGGCTTGCAGTGCGAAGGTGTCATCGGTTGGCGTGATGCGCGCTCCGGTGATCAGGAACACCGCAAGAGTGAACAGGCAGAATACCAGCAGTATCATTCCACGGGTTGCCCGGCTCGAACGGGCAAGGTGCATTCCAGTCATCGCTCCTCCTCCATGCGACTGAAGTGTTGCACGATGCCGCTGTAAAAGACAAGGTACACGTCCCTGCCTTCGTTCCCCACCATCATGTCCGAGATCATTTCGAATGTATCACAGCCAAGGATGTTCCTGGGTGGATTTCCGATCCGGCCGAGCAGGCATTCACCCGCGGCCGAGATGGCGTGCACATTATGGCTTCGTAGTCCGCAGAACAGCAGGCTGCCGTCCGGCAGGATGTCAAGGCGGGGATTGTCCTGCCGCCCCAGGTTGTGGATTTCGCTCACGAGCCGTCCCTCACGATCGAAGGAGAGTATCTTTTCAAAAGCGCCGTCGTAAAAATAAAACAGGTCCCTTTCAGGATTCGCGCAGGCGGCGTTGATCTCGTAATAACCGGTCAGCGCGTTGGCCAGTTCCGGCATCAACGAGAAGGCACCGGAGGGTTCATCCAGGTGGTGGAGTCTGCCGCCGGCGAGCATCCAGACGGCGGTCGAGGATTGATTATTGATCAGACGCTGGATGTATACATCGATACCGGCCTTCTTCCACAACCTGTTGCCCTCGAGATCGAAACAGTGGATATCACCCCTGGTCTGATCCACCACCAGCAGCTCGCCTTGGCCAGTGGTTCGGATCAGCAATTCGCGATTTCGTTCACCGTTGAACTCACGGGGTGATTCCCAGCGCTCCACCGGATCGGAGAGCGGGGTGAAAGCGAATTTCAGCGCACCATCCGCAGTGTAACAGCCGATGGTGATGGTATCCGGATCGGCCAGGTAGCGTTCACCGTGATGTCCTATCGCCAGTTGACGAGCGGTGAACGCCGCGTTGGTATAGGGTGATGACGGAGTGAACGTGCCGGTGGATACATATTGCAAGGTTGATGTCCGGCAGGGGGGGGCCGCCAATTCATTTCGGCGGGTGGGGAACGGCATGAAATATTCCGGTGGCAGATGATCGTATCCCATGCCGGGGAAGATCACGCCCGGGACCAACCGGTCCGTGCGCAGTACCGCTTCGAATCCTATTTCCAGGTCATGCATGCCCTTGAACAGGAATCTCTGAACATCAGTTCGCCCGGCACCGTATCCCTTCCGTCCGATCCGCTCCCCGTCAACCGTCACCACGCTGGACATTTCTCCCACCAGCGCAAAAGACACCACGCCGCTCTGCGGAAGGAAGAAGGAACCTCGCCAGCGACCATTACAGGGGATGGGGACATCCGTCGGCACGCCGGCGGCAAATCCCATCTCCCGATCTATCCGCGCAGCGCCGTGCCCACCGCCATCGCCCAATTCCAGGAGTAGTCCCTGGTTGACCGCCATGTCATCACGGCCGATAAACAGCGAGGTGAACATGATCCTGCCATCGGGCGCTCTGTGATCCACCCGAGTGGCCTTCGGATAATACTCCTCCAGCAATGGTATGGCCCGTTGGTGCTGTTTCTGGGGACCGATCACCAGCAGGACATCTCTGTCAACCTGCTTGTGCAACGGGATTTGATCCATCGGATTGATGACTTGTTTTTCGTAGTCGTTGTGGTCATCCGCCGAGCTGTGCTTGTAGTATTTCAATAACTGCTGGTATTCACCCATGTGGGTGGTGAAGGTCTGGAAATACGGACCGACAGTTCGCACATACTCCTCCATGCGGTACAGCTCGCAGACACGCTCGCTGCCGGTGCAGTAATCCACGGTGAAGAGTTGAGCGAGATCCGTTGCTGCGATGGGAACGATAACCGCCGCCGTGAGTCCTCCGGCGAGCAAAGGTGACCAGCGGGACCGGTTTTCGGTGAGTCGACGGCACAGGGCCAGGAGTCCGGACGCCGCGAGCAGATAGATGACCGGCAAGGAAACTCCCATCCGCCGGGGAACCGGATCCGAGACAATCACCGGGAGCAAACCGATCAGCAGCCAGGCGAGAGAAAACAGCGTCTCCTTGCGTTTCAAGCGCAGAATGAACAGCCACAACCCAACCAGCAGCGCCACGCCGAGCAGGGGATGCAGAAGCGGGCGCTGGCTGCTGTAGGACATGTCTCCCCAGAAACGAAGATGAAATGAAGTGAACAGCAGGCGGCCATTATTGAAGATATCCTCGACATGTTTGTACATTTTGAAGCCATGTTCCCGAGCCAGAACAAAATGAGCCATGAATTCAGTAATGCTGAATTTGAGAGGCGCCAGTGCGACCAAGGCAAAGGCCAACCAATACAGCGGCATGAAGAGCAGCAGGGACCGTCGCCTGCCTCGTTCGAAGGCGATCCACGATCCCCATGCCACCAACGCGATGATTGGAACCACGCGATATGACGGGAACGTGTACAGACCGATGCCCAACCATGCCCCAGCCGTCACACTCCGCCACCATCGTCCGTCCTGCAGGGCTTTAACAGTGGTCAGCAGGGCGACAACCGTGAACAACGGTACAAAGTTAAAACGTTCCGAGATGCGATTGGTTGCGATCAACCATGGTGAAACCGCCAGGAGCAATCCGGCTGTCAGGCCGGTGCCGAGATCGAACAAGCGTCTCCCCAGCCAGATGGTCAACAAGACAGTGAGCACCCCGCTGGCGATGGACAGCACGGTCAGCGACATGAGGTTCTGGCCGAACAGCAGGATGAGCAGTGATTCCAGGTAGATGTAAAGGGTTTCCCGTTCGCCCCAGTGGAGAATAAAAGCGGTGTACGGTCGGCCGGCCAGAAAATCCATTGCCCATTCGCCCTTGTAAGCCACATCGATGGTACTGTCATGACTGAAACACAACCGCTGCTCGAAGGTGTCTATCCTGTAGCAGCGCACCAAAGCCGCCACCAGCAGGATGGAGACGAAGAGGAAGATCCAGCCTGAATGGTCTCGTATCGCCGGCGGCCTGGCACCGGGTGAGGTGAACCGCGCGCGCAGCACCCCGGCAGCCAGTAGTGTTCCCCCTATCAGCAAACCCGTCCCCAGGGGAGGCGAGCCACTGAGTAACAGGAATTCACCCGTGGTCGCGACCATGGTCGCCACGATCGCCGCGATTGCGGACCATGGATGCCTCGTCAGCGCCACGGTGATTCCTGCCGCCACCAGTCCAATGCAGACGATCGGTACAACCGGTAAGGCGGGGTGGTGTGGGATACCTTGTAGAAAGGTAATGTGATCCAGCGGCCATCCAGGCAAGGTCGCCGCTGCGGCGACCCCCATCAGGATGACCGCTGCTCCGAAACCGACACGAAACAAACGCGACTTCATTGATACTCCACCGTGCGATGGTTGACCACAAATGATTATTGATGTGAGGATATAATGCAACTCCAAAATTTTTGACCACTGCCAAAAGCCGATTCCCAACTCCACCGCTGGAAATGTTAACTGTTCGAGATAGCAGGGAACGTTCGATAAATCGTTGTCCATACTCGTGATAAGGCGCATGGTGCGAAGCTGTGGCGCGCATCCCCCTTCTGGGAACGTACCCGGAATCTTGAACTGCTCGCTGCGAAACGTCGACACCAGAGGCCTTGCAACGACCGATTTCTTCTTCGAGTCGGTTTGCCGGTTTTGACAGGCAACCTGCTCCGGGGTCGGAACCCTGTGCTCCGCGGACGAAGCTATTACCCTTGAAAAGCGTCCACCAGGCCTGCTGGACACCCCTCCCGCTCACAGGTGGGGATTTGGCAGGGCTCCGCAAAAGTCAGATCGAACCGACAGTCAATAAAAGTTTTTGTTGCGAAAACTGGACAACCACAGGTGAAAATAATA
>JAFGDC010000176.1 GCA_016932295.1 candidate division CSSED10-310 bacterium | reverse complement strand
TATTATTTTCACCTGTGGTTGTCCAGTTTTCGCAACAAAAACTTTTATTGACTGTCGGTTCGATCTGACTTTTGCGGAGCCCTGCCATGGCCCATGCCCAGGTGTTTCACGCGCTCGGCATCGATGATTTGACACCATACCGGGAAGCACTCGCCGAGGGCATTTCGGCCCACGCATTGAAACGCCTGATTCAGAAGACCATCGGGAAAAAGAGGACACCGCGCCAATACTTCAGGAAGGAAAAGGACGGCTTCAGGCTGTTCCCCATGCGATTCAACACCACCATGTCCAAAAAGGAACGGGACAAGATCATCGCCATCCTCGAACGGGCGTTGACCATCGCAAGGAAAACGGAGTAGCCGGCACTCACCGCCAATCTGAAATAACACTTTCCGGGCAACTGACGGTGAAACAGTGCTTTCTGCCTTGTGGCTCACGATAAGCCGGTGACGCCGGATACCCCATGGCTTTCATGGCCGTCGCCAAACTGCTCAGCCGGAAAATTGCAACCTCCCTCAGGGGTCGAGCGATATCGACGGAGATCTTCGCGTTCAGTTTCGAGGCGTCCCTCGCTCACGCCGGACTCGACATCTATCGTGGCAGACATCCGGGATCGTTCAGATTAAAATCATGAATTGATCCATGCTTCATACGTTGGTTTGGGCGTGAGGAACTCGATGCCAGCGTAGGATCCGAATGCACTCTACAAGGAACGTCTTTTCGGAAGGCCGATACCCACATTGAAGCAGCAGAACGGAACAATGGATGTTTCTGGACGGGTACTAACCGGCAGGGCAGCTTCTTCCCAGGACATCACCCATGGCTCAGCGGGTCATCCGCGAGCGCCCACTTCCACACCGGCATGAAACGAACCCTTCCCGTTGCGCCGTACCAGGATGCGTCTTCCTCGCCTTCCTTCGTGTCGGTCAGCATCAGTAGGTTATCGCAGCGCAACTCTGAGGAGGCCTTGAGCAATGCGCGTATTTCACGGGATTTCGTCCTGGGATCCGTCGGATCGAAACAGACCTGAATGACCTGTCTGACACTCGTCCCTTCCTTCACGATAAAGTCGACCTCCTCCCGCTGCGCACTCTGCCAGTGGAAAAACTCCAGCCGTCCTTCGAGCTGCCGCTTCCTGAGCGTGACGGCGACCATGTTCTCATAGAGACCGCCAATGTTCTCGCTAAAGCGGAACGAGGAGGACGTCACAATACCGTTGTCGGTGCAGTAGATCTTCCGGTCCGCGCGCACCTGCTCCCGGATTTTGAACGAGAAACGGCGGACAGAAAAAAAGAGAAACGCCTCCTCGAGATGTCGCAAATACTTTTCAACGGTGTGGACGCTCCGGAAGCGCGCCATCCTGGCGAGGGCATTCAGTGAATAACGTTGCGCGACATTGGCCATCAGGTGCATCGACATATCCTCCAAACCTTGCGGCGACCGGATACCATGTCGAACAACGATGTCTTTGTAAAGAACGGATCGCAGGAGCGTGGTGAGATAGTCGCGGCGCTGAATGTCCTTCATGATCGGCTCCGGAAAGCCGCCGCCCTCGACATAGGTGCGGAAGGCCGCGGCTTTCTCCTGCCCGGTCAGTTCCCGTCCCCGAGTGCTCAAATACTCCGGAAAAGAGAAAGGGAACAGTATGATGGGAATGTGTCTGCCGGTGAGATGTGTGGCCAGTTCTGAACTCAGCAGATGCGCGTTGCTGCCGGTGATCGTCAGGAGATACCCCTGGCGCTGCAGCCGGTTCACCAGCAGTTCCCATTGTGGCAGGTTCTGAATCTCGTCCAGGAGCAGATGTTTCGGATGGTCGTAGATCTCGTCCACGGCGGCAACGAGCGCGTCGTTGTCCGGCAGTCCGACGAGCCGTTCGTCATCGAAGTTCACGTACCCGAACCGCCCCTGGGACTGGACAAGGTGCATGGCGAAGAACGACTTGCCGGCTCTCCGGGGACCAAGGATGACCCTGACAAGGTCATGTGATCCCAACACGGTGTCGGATCTACGTGCGATATACGTCTCCTGGAGTCGATGTTCGATTTCGCGCTTCTGAATCAACAGGATGTCCCGGATCATCTCGATTCCTCCGTCATGCATTCAAGATATCGTGATGCACAAAAGTTACAACTTTTGTGCATCATAATGCATTTAGTGCCGATGTCAAGCGTCCCTGCACGCCCGAAGCAGCCCGCGGACATTCAGTACGGCGCATTGGCAACGGGCCAAGCGCCCCTGCACGCCCGAAGCAGCCGCCTGGTCGACGTAGGGTCATCAATCCAGCCGGTTGGGACCTGATTTGAGAGGGCGATTTGCTTCATCATGCCGTGCACGGTTGGGGGATAGTTTCGATTGAAGAGATTGCGCAGGGCGAACCGATCCTGGTGTGGGGAGGGGCGAGCTACACCGACAAGGCGAGCGCCGTCGAGGCTCTGAGGCATAACAAGGCGGTCATGCAGTGGGACGATGATGTCTTCAGTCGTAAGGTTGACGGCGATGAAGAGGATTCCGGGTGCTTTATGATCAACCGCTCTTGCGATCCAAACGCATGGATGACCGACGCCGACACGATATGTGCCCGCAGGGACATCGGTTCAGGTGAGGAGGGCTCCGCCGACTTTGCCCTATGGGAAACCGATGAAAGGTACGTATCATCTTGTTCCTGCCATTGCGGTTCGAGTCTTTGCAGAGGACGAGTGACGGGCGCCGACTGGAAAGATCCCGTTCTACAGGAACGATATAGAGGGCATTTCTCACCGTATCTCAATAAGCGCATAGATCGGGAGCCCAGAGTCGTATAGACAGGAGCTGCTCCGCGCGGTCGGAATTCGTGGAGGCCGATGACGCTATTGGGGTTGTGCAGGTCTTGGCTTTTTGAGGGTGGGGCCGGACGGGGAGTAAGTCTGGCGACTTACGAAACCAGGGCGCGGCGCCGCCACGCGCTCCTATTGCATGGCGCAAGCGCCATCATACTGCCACACAGTTTTTACACATAATCAAACATGTTAAACCTATTCTAACGGCTTCCTATGAAAAGCTCACATGATATCGCCGTCACCCACTCCGGCACAAACCGTTTGATCATATAGGGTAGCCACGAACTAGTTCGACAACTTCGGATTCGGCATCAGTGTGGCATCATGCGTCCTCCGTGACGGCGAAGTTGTCATCGAAAACAATTGCGTATACGACAATGAACAGGAAAATATCTTTCTGAAAACCAGCAAAGGCACCGTGATCCGCGGCAACACCATCGTTCATTCTTACATGCACGGACTTTGCTGGCATTTCTGGGATCAGCCACCTGACCATGAAAACGATGTATGTTTCAATAACATAATCTGCCGGAACGAACTCTCTGGCATCCATCTGTATGAACCGCTTACACCAGAGTTTACTCCATCGACTTCTCCCACGGCTATACCCCGACCGCCTGACCTGTCCTATAACTGCCTTTCCGGTAATCCCGTCGATTTCAGCGGACGGCAGGATGCCACTTGTGTGTGCTGTGTCAACGCAGATCCCCTATGTACCGATTATCAATCCTTTTTCCTTCGCCAGGACCTCGTGCCGCCGGCCACTGCGACTGCGCGCAGCAGAGGCGCGACAAATGTCACCTGCACCCCGACAAGTCCCTGCGTGAATGCCGGGCATCCTTCATGTACGCCGTTCGGTTCAACTCGCCGGAATTATCAACCCGATGTCGGTATCGCGGATATCGGCTATCACTATCCGCGGCATTCCTGCCATCGCTTGAAATTACGGGAGTGCATGCAACCGAGCCAAACTGTCACGCTACCGCGGAACCAAATCACTGAACGAGGAAGAAACAGCCCGGCTTACGACTGACCGCACGCGACTCACACATTCTGCACACTGGTCTCAGCCCTTCAACTCATGTCCGGTTCCCGTGTTGCGTAATACCACGCCGGACTGCCATATCGTAATCATGCCGGTCGCCACGATATCTTCACTCTTTACAAGGCCGGGCGGCGGACATAACGGCGTCTGGCTGCGGTGGTAAACCGGTCATGCTCCTGTGTGGGTTACATCACCTTTGGTGACGGGTGACTCCGGTAGTGAAATTTTTTTGGAAAAAACGCGGAACAGAGTTGATTTGTGACTGTTTCACTGTTATACAAGAGCAGAACAGTTGGCCGGGTGGCTGACTGGGGAAGGAGGTGCTCATGTTCGTCTTCATCGATCCAGCGAGTTCCGTTCCCATCTACCGGCAACTGGTGGACGAGGTGGTCTACCGGGTGGCGTCGGGTGGATTGCGGGAGGGGGATCAGTTGCCGTCGATCAGGACTCTCGCCACGGAGCTGAGGATCAATCCGAACACGGTGATCAAGGCGTACCGTGAGCTTGAATTCACCGGTTTCGCGGTCTCGCATCACGGCAAGGGTTATTTCGTCGCCGCCTCCGGCGCGGGCGGCTTGCGGGAGGACTGGCGGGAACGCCTGCGGGGAGAACTCGCGGCACTCATCGCGAGGGCTCTGGCGGTGGGTCTGACCGGCGAGGAGATTCTCGGATTGGTGCGGAAAGCGATCAACAAGGGAGGCAATGATGAGCGTGACAGTGATTGAAGTCAAGGGATTGAGTCGGCGGTTCAACCGGGTGGCGGCTCTTGACGGCCTCGATTTCCAGGTGCCGGCGGGAAGTGTCACCGGTTTCCTTGGACCCAACGGCGCCGGCAAGTCCACCACCATTCATATCCTGATGGGTTTGCTGCGCCCTCATGCCGGTATCGTACGGGTGTTGGGCATGGATCCCATCGATGACGAGACAGCGGTGCGATCCCGTATCGGGTTTGTCCCCGAGGATCCGCGTGGTGAACCGCGGTTCACGGTGGCGAGTCAACTGGCCTTTCTCAAGGCATTTCGCCCCTCGTGGGATGACGGCCTGACCGGTGAACTTCTGGACCGGCTGGAACTGGATCCCGCCAAACCGACGCGCACGCTGTCCCGCGGCCAGCGGGCCAAGCTGGCCCTGGTGGGCGCGCTGGCATTCCGGCCGGAACTCCTGATCCTGGACGATCCCACCAGTGGCCTGGATCCTCTTGCCCGTCGGGAATTCATGGAGGGCATCATCGGGATGCTGGCGGAGGAGGGCCGTACCGTTTTCTTTTCCAGCCATCAGGTTGATGACATCGAGCGGGTGGCGGACCGGGTGGTGCTGCTTCACTCGGGACGATGCGTGTACAGCGCTTCCATGGATGAATTGCATGCCAAATGGCGGTTGGCGAGGCTCCGATTCCAGGGTGACGCCCCCGCGGTGGTTCAACTGCCCGGATTGCGGCGCTGGGAGTGTGACGGCCGCGAGGGCCGGGCCGTGTTCGACGATGCCGGCGAGGCCGGCGAGGCCGGCGAGGCTGCCTTGCGTCGGATGCAGGTGGAGTGGGAATGGCTGCCGTTCACGCTGGAAGATATATATGTTGAGCTGGTGCGTCACCCGGAGGTGCGGCCATGACCCGCGCCACGGCCGCGGCGCTCGCCGGGCGCGAGCTGCGGTCGCTGATCGGCCCGCTGCTGGGTGTCGTCCTGG